>JBFLWC010000159.1:0-5989 GCA_040758415.1 Bacteroidota bacterium
TAGACGAGGTATTATATCACTCAAATTAAATACCGTGTTAATCAGGAAATCAGAATTCCTGAAGTGCGGCTCATCGGTCCAAACGGCGAAGTGCTTGGAATAGTATCATCAAGAGAGGCAATAAAAAGAGCAGAAGAAGCTCAGATGGATTTGGTGGAGATAGCTCCACAGGCTACACCGCCTGTTTGTAAAATAATAGATTACGGAAAATTTATTTACGAACAGCAAAAGAGGGAAAAGCTTCAGAAAAAGAAACAACAAGTAAGCGTATTAAAAGAGATTCGTTTACACCCGAACACAGACACACACGATTTTGATTTCAAAGCGCGGCACGCAGCCAATTTTATTGAAGAAGGAGACAAAGTAAAAGTCTCGGTTATCTTTAAAGGAAGAGAATTAGCATACACAGAAATCGGCGAAGCATTGTTAAAAAAATTTATTGAACGTTTGGCAGATGTTGCAAAAGTAGAGCAAAGTCCAAAGTTCGAAGGAAGAGCGATACACGCAATTTTAACACCGCAAAAAGGCAAAAAGAAAAAATAGATAGGTGACTAAATGCCCAAAATGAAAAGCAACCGTGGAGCGGTAAAAACATTTCGTAAAACCGCATCCGGAAAAGTAAAAAGAAACAAAGCGTTCAAATCGCACATACTAACTTCAAAATCTACAAAGAGAAAAAGAGGGCTGAGAAAATCAACTCTTGTTTCTGATGCGGATGAGAAGAGAATTAAAAGATTGATTCAATAAGGAGAAAGTAAAGCCATGCCAAGATCAGTTAACCACGCTGCTTCTAAAGCTAAGCGTAAAAAAATACTAAAAATGGCGAAGGGCTACTGGGGTGCCCGCGGCAATGTATATACCATTGCTAAAACCGCAGTAGAAAAAGGTTTGCAGCACGCATACCGCGACCGCAAACTTAAAAAGAGAGAATACCGCTCGCTTTGGATAATCAGAATAAATGCAGCGGCAAGATTAAACGGAACTACGTATTCTCGTTTGATTCATGCACTCGAAGTGAAAGGTATTTCGATCAACAGAAAGTTATTAGCAAGTCTTGCAGTCGAAAATCCTCAAGCATTCACAGAGATTGTTAGATTTGCAATTAACTAATTTTATCCCTCTCGAAGTGATGTTAAAGTTCGGGAGGGAATTTTTTTAAACCTGCCTACCGGCAGGCAGGCTTGCCTGACAGCTTGCCTCGTTTTTCCAGACTAACTGGATTTGAACAGGCAGTAAGATCATCAGGATTAAGGTAATGATTAAAAAGATTGATGAAACCCGAAAAAGTTTTGACGAAGATTTATCGAAGGTAAACAGCACAGCTTCACTTGAAGAAGTGCGCATAAAATTTCTCAGCCGTAAAGGATTGGTCTCTCAACTTTTCGAGTCGCTCAAAAACGTTTCCAAAGAAGATAAACCAAAAGTTGGTCAAGCTCTCAATCAATTGAAAATATATACTCAATCTAAGTTTGATGATATAAAAGAAAATTTAGAGAGGAGTTCAAAAACTCACGAAGATTTTATTGATTTAACTCTTCCCGGCAGAAGACGTGAAATTGGAAGTAAACATATTCTCATTCAAACTCTTGATGAGATAAAAAATATTTTTAAGGGTCTCGGTTTTTCTGTTTACGAAGGACCGGAACTTGAAAGCGATTACAACAATTTCGAGGCGCTTAATTTCCCGGCTGATCATCCTGCGCGCGATATGCAAGACACCTTTTTTGTAACAAAAGATTTTTTATTACGAACACACACATCACCGGTCCAAATCCGTTTGATGAGTGAAAAAAAACCGCCGCTGAGAGCAATAATGCCCGGAAAAGTTTTTCGCAACGAGGCAATAAGTGCTAAAAGTTACTGCTTGTTTCATCAAGTTGAAGGTCTTTACATTGATACTGATGTTACTTTTGCCGAGCTGAAAGGAACATTAGTTGCTTTTGCAAAACAATTCTACGGGCAGGATGTTCAATACAGATTCCGTGCGAGCTTTTTTCCGTTTACAGAGCCGAGTGCCGAGATGGATGTTTGGTGGCAGCCAAAAGGTAAAGAGGGAAGATGGCTCGAAATTCTTGGATGCGGAATGGTTGACCCGAATGTTTTAATGAATGTTGGAATTGACCACGAGAAATACGTTGGTTATGCTTTCGGGATGGGAGTTGAAAGAACAGCAATGCTGAAATATGGCATTGGCGATATTAGAATTTTATTCGATAACGATAAACGTTTTTTAACACAATTCTAACCAACCTCTTCCTATAAAGCAGCGCACTAAAAATGCTAAAGGTGATAAATTGAAAATCTCTCTTAACTGGTTGAACGATTACATTGATTTGAAGAATATTCCTATCAGCGAGATTGTTGATAAATTAACTTATGCCGGATTGGAAGTTGAAGAAATTGTTGACCAAACAAAGAATTTTGAAAATATAGTTGTTGGATTTCTTAGAGAAGTAAAAAAACATCCAAATGCCGATAAGTTATCACTTTGCAAAGTTAGTGATGGCAAAGAAGACTTTAATGTTGTATGCGGCGCTCCGAATGTTACAGCCGGACAAAAAGTTGTGTTTGCAAAAGTTGGTGCGATAATTCCAAACGGTGGTTTAAAAATAGAGAAAGCAAAAATTCGAGGAGAAATTTCTTCCGGTATGATTTGTTCCGAGCGCGAACTTGGCATTAGCGAAAATCATGACGGCATTATGATTTTGGATTCTTACTTGAAAGAAGGAACGCCGATTTCTGATGCTCTTGAAATGAATGATGTTATTTTTGAAATTGCAATTACACCAAACCGTGCCGACGCATTAAGCCACATCGGCATTGCGCGCGATTTGTCTGCGCTGTTCGATCGTCCCTTAAAACTGCCTGAAGTTAAATTGAATGAATCATCTGAAACTTCCGCATCACTTGCAGCAGTTGAAATTGTTGATGCGGAAAATTGCCCGAGATACATTGGCAAAGTTGTTACTGATGTTCAGATTAAAGAATCACCTGAGTGGGTGAAGAAGAAATTGAAAAATATTGGTTTGCGTCCCATCAATAATGTTGTTGATGTTACAAATTTTATTCTATATGAAGTTGGGCAGCCGCTTCACGCTTTTGACCTTGACAAATTAAAAGGGGGAAAAATTATAGTTCGCAAAGCCGGTAAAGATGCAAAGTTTACAACACTCGATTCAAAAGAAAAAAATCTTTGTGCGGATGATTTGATGATTTGTGATTCAGATGAACCTGTTGCAATTGCAGGCGTAATGGGCGGCGAGAATTCTGAAGTTACTTCTTCAACAAAAAATATTTTGATTGAAAGCGCGTTTTTTAATCCATCGTCTATTAGAAAAACAGCAAAGCGGCTTGGACTTTTAACAGACGCATCTTATCGCTTCGAGCGCGGAACAGACCCAAACATTACAAAATGGGCAGCACAACGCGCTGCTCAATTGATTCAAGAAATTGCCGGTGGCAATATTGCAAAAGGCGAGATTGACGCTTATCCAAATCCGATAGAGCCGATAATCTGCATACTCAGATTCTCGAGAGTTGATAAAATACTCGGCTATCATATCGAATCAACTGAGGTTGAAAAAATTCTTTCACGTCTTGGATTTGGGGTCAAAGAAAAATCGAACGATAAATTAACTGTAGTAATTCCCTCCTGGCGGCACGATATTGAACGTGAGATTGATTTGATTGAAGAAGTTGCTCGCATTTATGGTTATAATAAAATTCCTGAAGTGAGCAAAATTTCTGTAACACTCGAAGAAAAAGTTGACCATTCGGTATTCAACGGCAGAGTTAGAGAACTGATGAATTCACTCGGCTTTTATGAAATCATAACGAATTCTCTCTTAAGCGAAAACATTGCGCACAATTTTGGAATTCCTATTTCTGTGATAAATCCACAAAGCAGCGAAATGTCCCATCTTCGTCCTTCACTTTTGCCCGGAATGCTCACAACAATTTCCAACAATTTAAAAGTGAACGAAAAAGATCTTTTGCTTTTTGAAATTGGAAATGTGTTTGAGAAGAAAAGTGAAGGAGAGATAAAAAGTTTTGATGACTTTAAGGAATCGGAACATTTGTTGTTCACCATCACCGGAAATTACCTTCGCGGAGAATGGTATGATAAAGAAAGAGCATTCGACGTTTTCGATATTAAGGGAATTGCAGAATCATTTCTGGAAAAATTATTACCCGGTATTTCTCTTCAAACAAAATATTATATCCAACCTTCCGGCTTTGTTGAATATTCTTTTGAATTTTTAGCCGGAGGGCAAACAATAGGATACGGCGGCAAATTAAAAAAAGAAATCTGTGTGCGCTTTGATGCTAATCAAGAAATATTTGCTTTCCAAACAGATTTAGAAGTTCTTAAAAGAATTTCTCTGCCAGCAAAATCCTTTAATGAACTTTTAAAATTTCCTAAAGTGTACCGCGACTGTGCATTTGTGGTTGATAAAACAATCGCTTCGGTACAAGTTGCAGATATTATTAAAGAAGCAAGTTCTAACTTGTTGCATAATATAAAGCTATTTGATATTTTTCAAAGTGAAAGCTTAGGTAAGAACAAAAAAAGTCTTGCGTTTCAATTAGAATATTTTAATACGAACAAAACTCTAACTGAAGAAGAAGTAGAAAAAGATTTTAGAAATGCAATTAAATCTGTAGAACAAAAAGTAGATGCTCAACTAAGAGGCGTTTAATTGGCTGAAACCTCGAAATATGATTTGTTTCTTGATGAACTCAACTCTTTAGAAAAACAAATTTATTATTTCATTCAAAAAGGGAGTGAAATGCTCGAAGCAAATCAAGCGCTGAGTAACAGAATTGCATTGCTTGAAAGGGAAAACGACTCTCTAAAAAAGAAAGTGGTTGAAGCCGAAACAAAAGTTAATAAATCATTATTCAATGAAGAAAATCTTTTTGGAAGTGAATCATTTAACTCGGAGGAGAAAGAAGCTCTTAAGAACAAAATAAACGAATTGATAGCCAGGATAGACTATCATTTGCGTTCTTAAATTAATTTTTGTTGATGGATAAAACATAATATGAACGAAAAGAAGAAGCTGAAAGTAAAAATCTTTGATAAAGAATACTCGCTGTTGGTAGAGAATCAGGAAATTGCTGTTGAATTGGCTGATTATGTTAATACGGTGATGGAAGAAACAAAAAATGAATTACCAGATCAAACCAAAGACACAATAGCAATTATAGCTGCTTTGAATATTGCATACGATTTATTTGTAGAAAAGAATAAATACCGTGAATTCAGTATACAAGCCACAGATAAGATCAAAAAGGTCAAGCTTCTTTTAAACGATTCTAAGTTTATGTCCACACCATCATAATCTTTTCCGCGCTGCCGGTTCATTTATAAAAAAGAACTAATAGTAAAACTATAGGGTTATCAGCTCGCGGCGTCTATTACAGGCCTCATCCCGAGTAATCGGGATTCCGTTTTAACGGGACAGTGGAAGTAAAAAGCGTCGGGTGGTTTCCCACATTGTTATAGGAAAAAGGTTCTTTTCCTATAATACGACCGGCAGTTGCGGTTTATATTTTGTTATAACGGAGGAATTATGCAGGTGGATTTGTTATTTGTGATAATTGTTGCAGCCGCGCTTGCAGCTTTAGCGTTTTATCTTGGCTGGTTTTTTAATACAAAATATGGCAAGAATAGCTTAATTAGTGCAAAAGAAAAATCATTAAAAATAATTGAAGAAGCAGACAGAGAAGCCAAACAAATCAAGAGAGAAAAACTTCTTGAAGTAAAAGACGAGTGGCTTAAAAAGAAACAAGAATTTGACGCTGAAGCAAACGCCAAGAGGCAGAAATTACAAAACCATGAAAAGCAGCTTGAATCGCGCGAGGATAGTCTCGAAAAAAAATATGAGGTTATAACTCAGAAAGAAAAAGTAATAAAGGATGCAGAGAAATTTCTTTCATCTCAAAAAGAAGAATTAGTAAGAAAGCGCACTGAATTAGATAATCT
>JBFLWC010000160.1:0-4671 GCA_040758415.1 Bacteroidota bacterium
CAAAAAGAAAAACAGGAAACTACTATTCCCGTAGAAAAATTAAAAGTTGGCGACAGGTTAATAGTTCGCAACAACGAACTGATTCCTGCCGATTCAATTCTGATCAAAGGAAGTGCAAATATTGATTACAGTTTTGTTACCGGCGAGTCAATTCCGGTTAGGCGTCAAAACGGAGAATTAATCTATGCCGGTGGAAAGCAAATTGGAAGTGCCATAGAAATTGAAACGATCAAAGATGTTTCGCAAAGTTATTTAACACAACTCTGGAATAACGAGGTGTTCAAGAAAGAGCATGAGCAAGAGCAAGGATCACGAATTACTTCTTTTGCAAACATTGTAAGCAAATATTTTACAATTGCTATTTTAATTCTTGCTGTTATTGCCGCAATAATTTGGCGGCAAAACTCCACGCTTGCATTTAACGCTTTTACAGCAGTGTTAATAGTTGCGTGTCCATGCGCGCTGGCGTTGTCAACTCCTTTTGCTCTTGGAAACACTTTACGAATCTTCGGCAGGAAAAAATTCTATTTGAAAAACACACATGTCATCGAAAAACTTGCTGCAATAGATACAATTGTTTTTGATAAAACCGGAACGATCACCGAGAACAACTCTTCGGATGTTCAATTCATAGGTGATGAACTGAATTATACTGAAAAAGTTCTTATCAAATCAGCTGTTAGAAATTCTAATCACCCGCTCAGCATTGCAATCTTCAACTTGCTCGATTCCGAAATCACAAAAAATATTGAACACTTTGATGAAGAGCCGGGCAAGGGAATTTATGCATTAGCCAATGGAACGGAAATAAAACTTGGTTCAAAAAATTTTGTTGGCGGTTCAAACGGAAAAGCGGATGAAGATAGACCAACAAAAGTTTTTCTTTCTATTGACGGGGAGTTAAAAGGATATTTCAAAATTGCGAACAAGTACCGCGAAGGGTTGAATGAAATAGTTTCTGCCCTCGAAAAGGAATACAAACTTTCTCTTCTTTCCGGTGATAACGAAGGCGAGAAGGAGTCGTTGAGAAAATTTTTCGGCAAAGATGATGAATTATTTTTCGGCCAATCGCCGCAAAACAAACTGGATTTTATACGGCGGCTTCAAAAAAATGGAGAAAAGATTTTGATGATTGGAGACGGACTTAACGATGCAGGCGCACTTAAACAGAGTGATGTTGGAATTTCAATCTCGGACGACACAAATAATTTCTCGCCGGCTTGCGATGGAATTTTAGATTCAAAATCTTTCCATCACTTAAAAGATTTTATTGCGTTCTCAAGAACAAGCAAAAAAATTATTATTTCCAGTTTTGTCTTATCGTTAATTTACAATCTTTTCGGATTGAGTTTTGCGTTCAACGGAACTTTATCACCGCTTATTGCCGCGATACTTATGCCGTTAAGTTCAATCTCAGCAGTTCTTTTTACAACTATTTCTACAAATGTTTTAGCTAAACAAAAAGGACTCATCTAATGTCTGTAATAGTTGTTTTAATCGGTGCAAGTTTGTTAGTTGCAGTTGGATTTTTGATTGCTTTTTTGTGGGCTGTAAAGAGCGGTCAATACGATGATAAATATACTCCGTCCGTAAGAATTCTTTTTGAAAATAATGTAAAAGTACACGATACAAGCCACAAGGTAGAGAGAGCAAACCTTGATGCTTGATGATCGGATAGTTGATTCTAAAATAAAATAAGGAGTTCTCTTAATGGAAGTAGAAAAATTCAGCTACGATAATCAGATCGTAAAACAATTCGTAATTGCATCAGTTTTATTTGCGGTTGTTGGAATGCTTGTCGGCTTGTTCATAGCACTTCAGCTTTATATTCCGGAGCTAAATTTCGGTATTCAATACATAACATTTGGAAGAATAAGACCACTCCACACAAATGCGGTGATCTTTGCATTCGTTGGCAATTTAATTTTTGCCGGAATTTATTATTCGCTGCAAAGAGTTTGCAAAGCGAGAATGTGGAATGATAAACTCAGCCAGTTTCATTTTTGGGGATGGCAAATAATTATTCTTGCCGCCGCTGTCTCGCTTCCTCTGGGAATTACTACAAGTAAAGAATACGCAGAACTTGAATGGCCTATTGATATTATGATTGCAATTGTTTGGCTTGCATTCGGGGCAAATATGTTCGGCACAATTATTAAGCGGCGCGAAAAACATATGTATGTTGCCGTCTGGTTCTACATTGCTACATTTGTAACAGTAACAGTTCTTCACGTAGTCAACTCAATCGAACTGCCAGCCGGTATTTTAAAAAGTTATCCCGTTTATGCAGGCGTTCAAGATGCACTTGTTCAGTGGTGGTATGGGCACAATGCCGTTGCATTCTTTTTAACCACGCCTTACTTAGGTTTGATGTATTACTTTTTACCTAAAGCCGCCAACCGTCCGGTTTATTCATATCGTCTATCCATACTTCACTTTTGGTCTTTGATATTTCTTTACATCTGGGCTGGTCCGCATCATCTTCTATATTCCGCTCTGCCCGATTGGGCGCAGTCGCTCGGAACAGTCTTTTCTGTAATGCTCATTGCTCCATCGTGGGGTGGAATGTTGAACGGATTTCTGACATTGCGCGGCGCGTGGGATAGTGTACGCGATAATCCAGTTCTAAAATTTTTGGTAGTTGCAATTGCTGCTTACGGCATGGCAACTTTTGAAGGTCCGATGCTCTCGCTTAAAAATGTGAATGCAATTTCTCACTTTACGGATTGGACGATTGCACACGTTCATATTGGCGCACTTGGCTGGAACGGAATGCTTTCATTTGGAATTCTTTATTGGATGATTCCAAAAATGTGGGGTACAAAATTATATTCAAAAAAAATGGCGAATATACATTTCTGGATTACAACGCTCGGAATAATTTTTTATGCCGTGCCGATGTATTGGGCTGGCGTTACTCAAGCATTAATGTGGAAGCAATTTACTCCGCTCGGAGTTCTTCAATATCCAAATTTTTTAGAGACGACTCTTGAAATCATCCCGCTGCATGTAATTCGTTCGTTCGGTGGACTTCTTTACTTTGCCGGATTATTTCTGCTCGTTTATAATTTAATTAAGACTGCAAAGCAGGGCAGGTTCATCAAAAATGAAGAAGCCGAAGCTGCACCATATACCATAGAAGCCGATAAATTAAAACGTGGAATGATTCACCACTGGTTAGAAAAACGGCCTGTTAAGTTTGCCCTTCTTTCTCTAATAGTGATTTCGATTGGCGGTTTGGTTGAAATGGTTCCAACATTCCTAATCAAATCGAACATCCCTACAATCGCAAGCGTTAAGCCGTTCACTCCGCTCGAACTTCAAGGGCGCGACATTTACATTCGCGAGGGGTGCGTTTCATGTCATTCACAATTAGTTCGTCCTTTCAGGTCCGAAACGGAACGTTACGGCGAATATTCGAAAGCAGGTGAATATGTTTATGATCATCCATTCTTGTGGGGTTCAAAACGGACCGGACCAGATTTGCAGAGAGTTGGAGGAAAATATTCTAACCTTTGGCATTATTTACACTTGGAAGACCCGCGTCAAATGTCGCCCGGTTCCATAATGCCGCGCTATCCATGGCTATTAACTCAAACGCTCGATACATCAACAACTCCGTCTAAAATTAGAACTATGCGTTCACTCGGCGTTCCTTATGAAAAAGATTACGATAAATATGCCAATCAAGATCTGATTAAACAGGCAAATACGATTACAGAAGATTTGATAAACAACGGCGCACCTGCAGAACCGGATAAAGAAATAATTGCTTTGATAGCTTATTTGCAGCGGCTTGGAACAGACATCAAAGTAAATCAAGAGGCAGGTAAATAATGTTATCAGAACATTTCAGTAAAATTGAAGGAGTAGGAATTTTCCCGGTCATTTCATTGATAGTGTTTTTTCTATTTTTTGTCGTTACAATTGTTTGGGTTTTTCGGTTAGATAAAAAATATTTATCTAGAATGGAAAATCTTCCGCTAGAATCAAGTTTAGAGAACAACCCAACCGGCGTGAGTTCTCATAATAATTCGGAGATGAAAGATGAAGTCAATCAATAAAAATTTCTTTGCGTTACTTTTGGTGATGCTCAATCTTTTAAATCACACTCCGCTTTTGGCAGCTGAAGGCGGATACGATTTAGATAAAGTTATGCGCGTGATGTTGATTGTAACTCTAATTGTGATTGCTTTTGTTATTTGGCTTGCAGTTGTGTATTCGGAAAAGAATGATAATGAAGGAAAAATTTTAAAACGTCCGCTTGTTGCATTTAAAAACTATCTAACTAAATTAACCCCGCTTGAAAAAGAAAAAGAAATTCTTTTAGATCACAATTACGATGGAATACACGAACTTGACCACAAGATTCCACCATGGTTTAATTTTCTTTTTTACGGAACGATCGTTTGGGGAACAATCTATATGCTAGTCTTCCACGTCTTTAGTGATGGGCAGGTGCAATTGAACGAATACAAAAAAGAAATTCAGCAAGCTGCATTGGAAAAGCAGATATTAATAAAAAGCGGTGCGCTGCTCAGCGAGGAAACTGTTACTCAATTAACCGATGACGTTTCAATTTCTGAAGGGAAAGAAATTTATCTGAAGAATTGCGTTTCCTGCCACGGTGTAAACGGAGAAGGACTTGTAGGACCTAATCTTGCCGATGAT
>JBFLWC010000161.1:0-7350 GCA_040758415.1 Bacteroidota bacterium
CATCCGATTCGTCCATAAATCCTTGCGTGTCATCGTCTAACTTTTCTAAAGTTTTATTCTCATTAAAATAGTAGAGACCAAGTTTGCCTTTGTTAACCGTAAACCATTTTGTGTCGAATTGGTCTATTGCTAATTTATCTAAGTTATCAAATTCGCTAAGCGGGGGATTATTAAATGAAAAGTGAAACCAATTATTTTGCTTTGTAAGAACGCTTAATGGTTTGCGCGATGCCGTCTGGCTGTTTGCTATCCAGATATTTCCTTTCGAGTCGGTTTTGATATCCGCTATAGCAAGAAAATTTGGGTCGTTTGGAATTCCAACCAATTCGCTGTTCTTCGAAGTGTAGATCTGAAGTTTATTGTTTTTAAAAATTGTAACACCGCCGCCCCAGTTGGAAAGATATATTGCGCTATCGGCTGCAGCGTAAACATTAATATAATCATCGGATGGAAGCTGGGGATATGCAGCTCGATTATAGATTTTCCAATCCTCGCCGTTATATTCGAAGAACCCTTTCCCTTTTAAATTTTTACCCGTTGCAACCCACAAACTACCTATGGGACTTACCGAGAGGTTTACAAAAGAATTGCTTAGCGGTCCGTTTGGAAAGAGTGTTCTTGTTTTGTTGTTTTTGAATTCTATCATTCCGCCGCTTGACGCGATGTAGATTGTTTGATTACTTGAAGCAGTAACTGAATTGAATATCACATTTTTATTTTCATAAAGAAGTGCGGCTTGTCCGTTCGAGTACTGAAAAAGTTGAGTGTTTGAAACTAAGTAAAGAGAATTACCACCGGCAAACATATCTTTTATAAAAACACCTTGAAGCGTAAAAGCCTGCCATGATTTGTTTACGTAACTATAAACTCCGTTCGAGGTAGCAAGCAAAATCCGTCCGTTGAACTCTAGGAAACGAGACGCAGATTGCGCTTGGATGCTTGTACCGAACGGATAAGTATCCCATGCTTCAGGTACAGAAAGATTTTTTGTGCCGGCTTTCTGAATTGCAACACCGTCTTCTGTTGATACAAAAATCAGATCGGATTTAAATGCGCTAATCACTTTTAATTCTGACGGAAAGCTGCCGAACTTAAAGAAGGAATCCGTGAAGGAAAGTGTTTTAACATTTATTAGAGATAATCCAAAATCTAACGAGGCAAAAACAGTATCACCTTTAATGAAAATATTGTTGATCCCTTTTTGAGTTTTATCTGTGTTGAAAATATCAATGATCTTGTTGATTGAATTGTCTCTGCTATCAAGAATATTTATGTAGCCCTCTTGAGAGCCGAGCCAAATTTTGTTCTCTTGATCTATTCCGATTGAAACAAGGTCTTGACTGTTTAACCCCTCTGCTTTCGTTATTGTTGTGTAACTACTGTCCGATGGATTGAACTTAAATGCGCCGCCTCCGCTTATAGCCCACACCTCCGATTGAGTTGTTGATGTTGAACGAACATTTTTCATATCGGAATAAATTTTCCATTGACCTACAGCTTGAGCATTAAGAGTTAAAGAAAAAGCAAAGAAGAACAAGCATACTTTTATAGCTCTCATTAATTCCTCTATAAGTTCTTTTAATGAATGATTTTAGTTCCCGACATTTTATACAGACAAGTATTTAATCGGGAAAAAGAGACCGAACAAATTTACTGTTTTTAGAATGAACAAAAAGTAGAAAATGAATTCATATATGTTCGCGTTTAGTGAGGTAATTTATGCGCTGTTTTTATGAAGCATTTTTCTCATTGCTTCAAGTTGATTTTGTCCAATAAAAAACTTACCGAGATTTTCATCATCGGCTTTTTTACCGCCGTGGAAATCGGAACCGCCCGATTCCAACAAACAATACTCGCTTACAATTCCGCGATAGAACTTAACTTGATTTTCGCTATGGCTGGGATGAACACATTCAATCCCGTCTACACCTGCTTTAATTAGACTTATCAACAAATGCTCTTTCATGTAACCAGGATGCGCTATGAAAGATATCCCGCCGGCATCGCCGATTAATTTAAGTGCGCTCTGCGGCGAAATATGAATTTTTCTTTCAAATGCCGGACAATTGTTGCCAATATATTTTTCGAATGCTTCTTGATAATTTTTAACTATACCGCGGTCAACCATAGCGTAAGCTATATGAGGTCTTCCAATTGCAGAATTTTCTGCCTTGCTTAAAACGTCATCCATTGTAATTGGTAAGCCGAGGTTTCTTAGTTTCTGCACCATCCTTTTTGCCCGGTGCATTCGTTCGTCTCTAAAAAAACTGAGGTACTTTAAAAGTTCTTCATTTTCAATATCTATAAAGTATGCAAGCAGATGAATTTCTTTGTCGTCAACATCTGTGCTGATCTCTAAACCGGTTATAATTTCAATTCCTAAATTCTTCCCAAATGTAAGTGCCTCTTTAATTCCGTTGACACTGTCGTGATCGGTTATGCTTATGATATCGAGTCCGCGGTCATAAGCTTTCTGAACAACCTCAACTGGAGAATGTGCGCCGTCTGAATAAGTTGTATGTGTATGTAGATCAATTTTAAGAGGCATAATCAGCTAAATATTTCCTTGAATCTTTCGTAGTTAAGGATTATCAATCTTGATCCTTCCAATTCTACAAATCCTTTTTTTGCGAATGAATGAAGTGTTCTTGAAATTGTCTCCCGTGACGTTCCTGCCATGTTTGCTAAATCCTGCTGCGGCGGAAGTTTTTCAATCTCAACTTTACCGTGTTTAATTCTTCCGATATCATCAGCCAGTTGAAGTATTACTGTGGCAACTTTTCCTTCTGCGTCTTTTAATGAAAGTGCTTTAATTTTCATATCGGCTGCGCGTAAACGTTTAGTAAGTTCTTGCAGTAGAGAAATGGAAACTTCGGGATGTTCCTGAAGAAGATTCATAAAATCATTGCGTTGAATCAAAAACAATTCTGATTCTTCAATAGCTATAACTGTAGCTGAACGCGTAAGTCCATCAAGTATTGCCATCTCTCCAAAGAAGTCGCTATCGGAAAGAATTGTTAAAATAACTTCTCTGCCGTCGCTGCTTCCGCGTGCAACTTTAACTTTTCCCTTTACAATTACAAAAAGTGCTGTGCCGGCTTCTTCTTCCTGTAAAATAACATCACCTCTGCCGTAAACTTTACGCGCACCAATTTTCTCGATCTTTCCGAGGGTCTCGATTGGCAAATCGGAAAAAATTGGAACGAATGATAGAAATTCTTTTGTTATCATTTACGTTTAGCAATTAGCTGTTGGCTTTTAGAAAAAAATGAAAATTTATACAGCAAGTATCATCGCAATCTGCTAGCCGTTGGACCAAATTCAGCATCTCCCGAAGGGACAAGCAACATCCAGCATCCAGCATCCAGAATCATTCTCTTTATTTTCTATCTCAAGATAATTTTTTCAAGACAAATGAACAATCGTAATCTCTAAATAAAAATTTAATTCTTCCTTAAATTGAAACTTCAGACGGCTTTGCCTATATTTCCGTCCGAATTTCATTAACATGTTATTGGAGGATTAAAATGGCAGTAAAAGTTGGAATCAATGGATTCGGTAGAATAGGCAGACAGGTAATCAACGTGTTGGCAGATAAAGGACTTCTTGGAAAAGAAGTAGACGTTGTTGCTGTTGTTGATGTAAGCACCGATGCAAAATATTTTGCTTATCAATTAAAATATGATTCCATTCATGGAAGGTTCAGAGGAACACTTGAAAGTGAGAAGAGCAATTCTTCCGTCGAGACGGATGATGTGCTGATAGTAAACGGTCATAAAATAAAATGTGTGATGGCGCAAAAGGATCCTTCGCAATTACCATGGAAAGAACTTGGTGTTGATATTGTGATTGAATCAACCGGACTTTTTACGGATTCAGAAAAAGCGAAAGGACATCTTGCAGCAGGCGCTAAAAAAGTTCTAATATCTGCACCCGGTAAAGGCGATGTTAAGACTCTTGTAATTGGCGTTAATGATAATGAATACGACTCTGCAAAACATACAATTGTTTCTAATGCGTCTTGCACAACAAACTGTTTGGCTCCTGTTGTTTACGTTTTATTGAAAGAAGGAATTGGTGTTGAAAGCGGATTGATGACAACAATCCATTCATATACTGCAACACAAAAAACAGTTGATGGTCCATCGAAAAAAGATTGGAGAGGCGGACGCGCAGCAGCAATCAACATTATTCCATCAACCACCGGAGCTGCTAAAGCCGTTGGCGAAGTGCTTCCTCAAACAAAAGGGAAACTCACCGGTATGTCGTTCAGAATACCCACTGCCGATGTATCGGTTGTTGATTTGACTTTCCGTTCCGAGAAAGAAACTTCGATCGAAGAAATTGATTCCTTAATGAAGAAAGCTTCCGAAACTTATCTTAAAGGAATTCTTGGCTACTGCAACGAAGAAGTTGTCTCGACCGATTTTATTCATGATGAAAGATCATCCATTTATGATTCGCTTGCTACTATGCAAAATAATTTAAAAGGCGAGAAGAGATTCTTCAAAATTATTTCATGGTATGATAACGAATGGGGTTATTCGTGCCGCGTTGTAGATTTATTATTGAAAATAGCCGGATAAGTTAAAGGACATCTCTAAAGACATATTTTTGCACAGACGCAGAGAACAAGTTTTTGCTGCGTCTTTTTTTTATCAAGCAGTTTTTGATAGGAGTAAAAAATGAAAAAACTGAGTATTAACAAAGTTAACTTGAAAGGGAAACGTGTTCTTGTTCGCGTTGATTTCAATGTGCCGTTGGATGAAAATTTTAAAATTACAGATGATATTAGAATTACAGCAGCATTACCAACTATTAAAAAAATTATTGATGATGGCGGGCGAACTATTTTGATGAGTCATCTTGGAAGACCGAAGGGGGGACCGAATCCCAAATACAGTTTAAAGCCGGTTGCTATTCGTCTTAGCCAGTTGCTTGATAGTGAAGTTAAGTTTGCGCCCGATTGCGCCGGCGATCAGGTGAAAGCAATTGTAAACTCGTTGAAAGATGGAGAAGTTTTATTGCTTGAAAACTTACGGTTTCATCCGGAGGAAGAGAAGAACGATCCGGCATTCGCGCAGCAGCTTGCAGAACTAGGCGATGTTTACATTAACGATGCATTTGGCAGCGCGCACCGCGCACACGCATCAACAGAAGGTGTTACTAAGTTTATCAAAGTTTGCGCTGCGGGTTATCTGATGCAGAAAGAACTTGATTATCTTGGCGAAGCTATTGCAAATCCCGTTCGCCCTTTGACGGCGATTCTAGGCGGCTCAAAAATTTCAGGAAAAATTGACGTCATTGAAAATCTTTTGCCAAAAGTTGATAATCTTTTAATTGGCGGAGGAATGGCTTACACTTTTTATAAAGCAATGAATTATGAAATCGGAACTTCTCTGCTCGAAGCAGAAAAAGTTGAACTTGCAAAAGTGATGCTGGAAAAATTCAAGAACTCTAAAGCAAAAGTTTTGCTGCCAAGAGATAATGTTGTTGCCTCCGAATTTAAAAATGATTCACCCGCTGCCGTTGTGGATGCTGATAAAATTCCCCGTGATAAAATGGGTTTAGACATTGGACCAAAAACAATTGAAGAATTTAAGAACGTGATTCTTGCAAGCAAAACAGTAATTTGGAACGGACCTTTAGGAGTTTTTGAGTTCGATAATTTTGCAAAGGGGACTGATACAATTGCTGATGCGTTAGCATCTGCAACAGCAAATGGAGTTGTAACAATTATTGGTGGTGGTGATTCTGCTGCTGCAATCAAGAAAGCCGGACTTGAGGAAAAAGTTTCTCACGTTTCAACGGGCGGCGGCGCATCGCTTGAATTTCTTGAAGGGAAAATTCTTCCCGGGGTTGCAGCGCTTAATGATGACAAGTAGAATAAGGGCAAGAGCAAGAATAAGAGCAAGAGCAAGAATAAGGGCAAGAGCAAGAATAAGAGCAAGAGCAAGAAGAACTTAGTGTTGTAATCCATTGTAGAACAATTTGAATATCTTGCTCTTGCTCATGCTCTTAATCTTGAAAATGATTAACTTCACAAAAGAAAGAATGGAAAATAGATGGGATTAGACTCAAGAGATTATTATCGTCCATCAGGATATGGCGGGTTTAGTTTTTTTCCGCCTGTCCTAAAAAATATATTGATCGTAAATATTGCTGTTTATTTTTTTCAAATGATTTTTGAAAACATCAATTTTGGCGGCGTACCGGGCTGGTATTTTTTAAACCGGTATTTTGCGCTTAACCCTCTTACCGGAGTTGATCAGGCAGGCCTTCCATATAATTTTCAGATATGGCAGATCTTTACTTATCAATTTATGCACGGCGGCTTTACTCACATCCTCTTTAATATGTTTATGCTCTGGATGTTCGGGATGGAGATAGAAAATATAATGGGATCAAGAAAATTTTTAATCTTTTATCTCTCGTGCGGTGTTGGTGCGGGGCTGCTTCAATTATTATTGCCTCCGCTGTTGTTCGAAGGACTGGCGCCAACAATAGGCGCATCCGGCGCTGTGTTCGGTGTTATGATCGCTTTCGCAATGTTTTTCCCGGATCGTTATGTCTTCATCTATTTTTTAATTCCTGTAAAAGCAAAATATCTAATTGCATTCTTAGTTGTAATTGAATTCCTTTCAGTCGGCGATCAAAGTGTTGTTGCACATATTGCTCATGTTGGCGGCGCGTTAACAGGTTTTACTTTTATTATGATAGATCGTAAAAATCAATTGACCGCCGGAAATCTTTTTTCTTCTTTTAGAAAATCTAACGGCATGTTTTCATCTTCTGAGTTTAAGAAAAGAAATAAGTTCCGCCCTGCAGCGTATAACGAAATAGAGGATGCAAAGTTTTACGATATAAATGAATCGAAAAAAGATGATGACGCTGTTGACCAGGAAGAAATAGATAGAATACTGGATAAGATTAGTAAAAGCGGCTACCAAAAATTATCTGAAAGTGAAAAGAAAATTTTATTTGAAGCCAGCAAGAAGAAATAGACTAATTCTTCTTTCTTTTACCGTACTGTTTTTAATCTTTACTGCCTGCGGAAAAGAGAAGCCAGACGAAGATATTTTAGTGAAAGTCTATGTAGAAAATTTGATTGTTGAAGAAAAATACACAGTTAATGCTGATTCCATTCTCAGCAGAAAAAAAGCCGTTTTCTCGAAGTATAAAATCACACAACAAGACTTTGAAGAGGCATTGAAAAATTATAGCGATGATTTAAAAAAGTGGGAAAGTTTTTTTAAAAAGGCGAACGCTTATTTAGATAATCTTAAAAAGAACAACATTATAAACTAACCCTTCCTTTTGCAGCAGCGATGCGTAGTTTTGCATAACTTA
>JBFLWC010000162.1:0-16617 GCA_040758415.1 Bacteroidota bacterium
AACAATAGCAGAGATAGGCAACATAAAAAGAACATTAAACGCAGCGGCTTTTCTTCCTTCGTTAACACTTTTGGCAGACATAAAACGCATTAATAGACCCATAATCATAAATAAAAATCCAACCGACCCGGCAACACCATCCTGCCAAAAGATTCCAACAAAATTAAAATCCGGCGGCTTGTTGAAATCTGCTAAAGGCAGTCTCCAGCTTGCAGGCAGCAAATGCCAAAAAGCATCAAGTCCTCCAACGTAGCTTATTCCTATTATAAAAATTAGAACTCCTGCAAAGAGAAGAATTAATCCTTGAATTAAATCCGTAAAGATTACTGCAGTCTGTCCACCAAAAGTAGTGTAAACTCCTGTAATAAATGCTATCGTAATAATAACGCCCATAAGCGTAACAGGAATTGATAATCCCAGTATTTCAAAAGAGGCGGGTAAAAGCGGAGTAAAAACTTTTCCCAATGTTAAAAGTCCTATACCAAGATAACCGATCATATAAAGTAATTGAAAAACAGTAGCTATAAATCTAACAGTGGGGCTGAATCTTCTTTCAAAATATTCGGGGATAGATCTGATTTTTGTGTAAACAATAATAGGCAGCCATCCGAAAAGAAAGAAAGGCATAAAGAACCAATCATTCATGTATGTCATTGTAGATGAAATGCCATGCTCAAATCCTTTAGCGGCGTATTTAACAAAGCTATGACTTCCTACACCAGTTGCAACAATGGAAACAGTAATTAACCACCATGCAAATCTTCTACCCCCGAAGAAAAAATCGGTGGTACTCCGGTTATATTTAGCAAAGTAACTTCCGAATAACATTATTCCCAAAAAGTAAAAGAACATTACCACCCAATCGGTGGTTGTACCAAGACCGTGTAATGTTTCCATATATTATTTTACCAATAAAGAGCTGCTAAGATTAACAATGCGTGAATTAACATGAAGTAGAAGTAACCGAAAAAAAGAATCCGCCACCATTTGCGGTCGCGTTTGAGCCGCATATCAATCCCTTTTGTTTTCCGGATTGTAATCATTCCGGCAAAGAAAAAGATACCGCCGGCTACATATAGATAAATGAATGGCAGCCAGGTATGGGAGAAACTTGTCATATTCATTTTGAATTTCCAAAAAGTTGCTGCGCAAATTAGCCGGCTCTAATGAGAGACGCAAATAAAATTTTGAAGTTAATCTTCACAGAAGTTAATCTTCACGGTTAGATCTTGTTTTGAGACAAAGCATGCGTACTTACAAAAACGAGTTGGCATGCTTAGTTATTTTTATAGTCTTATATTTTTGTTAAATTTTATTATTAAAAAGGTATTAAAGAAAGAAATCAAAATGACAATCGGGATAATTCCAAATATTTACAAAACTGAAATCCTTTCGATCGTAAAAAAAATTATTTATCAACTGCGGCTAAATGGATTTGATTATATTTTAAATGATTCTCTGGTCAAATTCAAAAACGAGTTTGATGATAAATCAAGATATTTATCGCACACTGAATTGAGTGAAAACTGCGATATGATTGTTTCGATTGGCGGAGACGGCACAATGTTAAACACCGCTTACGAAGTGAGAAACTCAGGCGCCCCAATTCTTGGTGTTAATTTTGGTAAACTTGGTTTTCTTGCGGAGTTCGATTTGAACAGTTTTTCCGAGTTCTTGAATGACATAAAGAGCGGGAATTATATTATAGAAGAAAGGATGACACTTATTGCTGAATGCTGCGGAAAAGAACTATATGCGATTAATGATTTGGTTATTGATAAAGGTCCGTGGCCTAAAATGATCGAGCTGACAATTCAGGTGGACGATGATTACGTTTCTACATTTTCTGCAGATGGATTAATTGTAGCAACACCAACAGGTTCTACTGGTTATTCATTATCAACAGGCGGACCCATTGTTAATCCAAAAGCGGATGTTGTTACGTTGAGTCCAATTGCACCCCACACGCTAACAATGCGTCCGTTAGTAATTTCAAGCAAACAAAAAATAAATGTTATGGTTAATTCTCCATCTGATAAAATTCAAGTTAGCTGTGATGGTCAACGTGTAAATTTTTTCGATTCTCCTTCGGTAGTGAAAATAGAAAAGAGCAAACAACCGGTACGGCTTGTTCATTCGAACAGAACAAACTATTTTGAAATCCTCCGCAATAAATTGTACTGGGGACTCGACGTTCGTAAATCTAACAATTCAAAATAAGAGGTAGTTATGAAAAATTTTATTTTACTTTTTATGTTGTTTTCATCTTTCTTTTTTGCTCAAGAAAAAAATAAATTATCCGTTGATGAAAAATCCGGCAGGCCGATGCTTATTGGCATTAGCGATAGGACTGCTTTTGCAGACACAAACTTTGCATGGTGGTTCAATTCCGAATTTAAAAATTATGATGTGGATTCAACAATGGTGAATGATTTAAAAGATAAATTGAATGATTACAAAATTACAATTGTGATGGGAACCTGGTGTAGCGATAGCAAAAGGGAAGTACCGCGCTTTTACAAAATACTTGATGCTCTCAACTACGATCAAAAAAATCTTACTTTGATTTGTGTTGATAGAAAAAAAACTGCTCCAACAGGTGATGTTGGCAAATTAGACATCAAGTTGGTGCCGACTTTTATTTTTTATAAAGATGGAGATGAAATAGGAAGAATAGTAGAAACGCCGAAAGAAACTTTGGAGAAGGATTTGGTGAGTATTGTAGGAAAATGAAATAATAAAGCTGTCTTGACTTTTGACATTTAGTGCGGTAGCAGTTCCCAAGTTGCTATTGATCATTTTTAATAATAACCAGTACATTCTTTACAACTAAACTCTATCTTATTAGTTTTGAACCTGAAGTCGGATTAATGAAAATGGAAAAACTTAGTTAAACCTTAGTAGTATAATTTCCTTTTGGATTTTTTAACCTTATTACCTTATTCCTTCAGTGTTAATGTCTTCTGATAAAATTTGATAAACTTTTCATATTCTTCAGCAAAACTTACTTTGCGATGATGCTCACCTTGATTAAGTATATATTTACAGACTTTATCAACCCATTACAATTCTAATTAATGCTTCCTCTGAAATTCTTGGAGAACGTGATGCAATGAAGTGAACATGTTCAGGATTAGCATATATTGCATATAATTTAGAATCATTATTGTTTACTATGCCTGTTACATACTTTTCAATTCGTTCTCTGTTCTTTTCATTTATGAAAGGAAAGCGATTTAATGTGGTTAGTATAAAATGAGTGTACAAGTTGTTATATTTTATTATCATATCATATTATCAGATCTAGCTCTAAAATAAGCTAATAAGGTTAAATGTTTTTTGTTCACTTATGCTACTAAGGTTATAAATCCGTTAATGGTTCGATCAATGACCTTAATACACATTAAGACAACCTCTAACTTTTTGATATTCCCATCAACTCTTTAGCGCCGTTTATAGTTGCTTCTGTTATCTTTTCACCGCTCATTAATTTTGCAACTTCTTTAACTCTTTCTTCTCCGATTAACTTTCTAATAGAACTTACAACCCGTTCGCCGGATTTTTTCTTTTCAACCGCAAAATGATTATCGGACAATCCGGCAATTTGCGGCAGGTGAGTTATTGCAATTATTTGATGGAACGATGCAAGAGATTTAAGAACTTGTCCTACTTTTTGCGCAATGCGTCCGCTTACCCCGGTGTCAATTTCATCAAAGATGAGTATTGGCAGGCGGTCTGATTTTGCAAGGATTGATTTTAACGCAAGCATTATACGAGAGACTTCACCGCCCGACGCAACTTTTACAAGCGGCTTGGGGTCTTCCCCAGCATTTGTAGAGACAAAAAATTCAACACTGTCAAATCCGCGTTCGTTGAATTTATAATTTCGTCCATCCACAACAATAAAATTTTCTGTTTCGCTTGAAGCACTTTCATTTTCAATTTTCACATGGAAGACCGGCTCGGAAATTCCGAGATACCTCAAAGCTTCTTCAACATCCTTCTTCACTTTTTTTGCAATTGATTTGCGTTCACCGGAAAGTTTGTGAGCCGCTTCGCCGCATTCTGTTCGTTTTGCTGCAGTTCGTTTTTTCAATTCAGAAATTTTTTGAGAAAAATTTTCTACGAGATCAAATTCTCTCCCAATTTCTGTGCGATGCTCTATAACAGCTTTTAACGAGCCGCCATATTTTTTCTTGAGTAAATTCAAAGCTCCAAGACGTTCGCGGATTTCTTCCAACCGTTCCGGCTCAATCTCAATTCTATCTTTGTAGCTTCGAAGGAATGATGAGATTTCATTCAACAAAGCTAAAGCCGATTCGCAATCATTTAATTTTTCGTTGAATGATTTATCTATTCGTGAAAGCTCGGCAATTTTATTCTTTACCTCTCCAAGCCGATCTTGAATTGATTGTTCGCTTTCATAAATTTTTTCATAAACTTCGCCTGAAAGTGTGAGGAGTTTTTCCGAGTTTTCTAAAATTTTTAGTTCCTCTGCAAGTTTTTCTTCTTCGTCCGGCTGTGGTGTAACAGAATCAATTTCTTTGATTTGGAATTCGTACAGCTCGCGTTTTTCTTTCAAAAAATTTTCTTTATCGGAAAACTCTTTTAATTCTTTTTGAAGTTGTAAAAGCTGTAAATAATTTTTTTGGTAATTGTTCAAAGAATTTTCAAGATTAGCAAACTCATCAAGCATCTCGATATGCGTCTCGGTACGCAGCAGTGATTGGTGTTCGTGCTGCCCGTGTAGATCAACAAGAAGATTGCCTATTTCTTTTATAAGGTTGAGTGTTACAGGTGTGTCGTTCAGAAAACATCTATTTGTTCCTTTCAAAGAAATTTCGCGACGAACAATCAGTTCTTCGTTGTTCTCAAGTTCGTTGACAGAAAGTAATTCCCTTACTCCCTTATTCCCCCTTACATCAAAGACTCCTTCAACAACAGATTTTTCTGAACCTTTGCGGACAATTTCGGTTGATGCGCGTTCTCCAAGCAAGAGCCCCATCGCATCAATCAATATAGATTTGCCCGCGCCCGTCTCGCCTGTAATGATGTTGAGTCCTTGACCAAATTCAACTTCGATATTTTCGATGAGCGCATAATCTTTTATGAGAAGAGTTTTCAGCATAGAGCCCGGTTTTAATTCGCTGCGAATATTGTGAATGCTTACTTAAGTATCAAGTAATTGGTATTGAGATGTTAGATAAAAAAATTGTGTCTGTTGTAACAAATTCAGAAATGCTCAAATTTGACATTCGCACATTCGTTAGATATATTTTCACACCAGATTTAGAACATTGTTCTTTTAATGAAATAATACGTATCGCGAAATTAAATTTATATCGCGGGGTGGAGCAATTGGTAGCTCGTCGGGCTCATAACCCGAAGGTTGTAGGTTCAAGTCCTGCCCCCGCTACAAAAAAATCCTTACTAATTAGTTGTTGTTCTCCCGAAGAGAAGCTTACGGCAAATCCGTCAAATGACGGACTGCCCCTGTAAAAAAATCCTCAACATTTTCCAGCTGAGGATTTTTTTGTTTGTAGTATTCAGGAAAATATTGGTGTTTTAAGTTAATGAGCTAAGCGTTGTAATCCAGATGTACGTTAGGATACTGTCTCTGCTTCAAAATACTTTTGATTATCCGATCAGTTTTTTACTCCCCTCAAAGAGTGATGCTACTCACAAGTTGCTTTCAGGCACTTTTTTCTTTCAAAAGTTGTTTTACATTTAGTCCGGACGATTTTAGAAAGGCGTAAAATGAAAGGTTTGATTTTGCTTGGAGCTATGGTTCTTTTTATTGCTCTCTCTGCTCACAAAGCAATAAAGATAATTAAAGATATCAGATCAGAGAGAGAATAATTTTCTTGTGAGCTTTCTAATTTTTTGAAACAATATTTTCTAACCTTTTCAAAAAGCAGTTAATCCTTTGTTGAAATCTTTTTGATAAGGAAGAAAAATTTATTGCTGAATTTCAGATTCACTCATTGTAAATGAAATAGAATTAACAACAAGACAGTTTGAAAGAATATCGTGCAGGGCTTGTTTCTTTTTTGTAAAGCCGGCCATAATATAACCGATTCCAAGCAGCATTCCTGATAAAATTTTTCCGAAATATCTTCCCGTTGCTCTACCAAATGTAACTTTGTTGCCGGAAAGATCTGTTACTTTAATTGCCATAATCATTTTGCCAAGCGTTGCTTGTTTTTTAGACGATTCCATCAAGGCATAATAGAGCCAATCTGCAATAACATTAATTAAACAAAACACTATTACAACAAAAATTAGAAGAGAAATCATTGCAGCGGAAAATTCATTATTAAAATAGTTCAAGGAAACGTTTGTGTAATCTTCCTCAAAATTGTAATTATGCTCTGCAAAATATCCCATCAACACAAACAACCAGATTGGAACAAAAATTACAATCCGGGCAAAACCAATAATAAGCTGATCCAGAATATAAGAAACAAATCTTTTCCAGAATCCTGCGTAAATAACGTAAGCGTTCATAACACGCTCCTTCTTTTGTTGAAATATATAAATTCGTTCAGCTAAGCGGAAAGGATTTTATCAATTTCAAGTTTTTTAATTTGCCTTTCTCTGAAGAGCTGTCCTATTTCCGCACCTACAATGAATAAACAAGCCGAATAAAAAACCCAAAATAAAATTGCAAGTATCAAAACGAACGCGCCATATAATGCATTCGTATTCAAAATATGATTCACATAATACCCGAAAACACTGCGTGCAATTTCCCAAAGTAAGGTTGTCCAGAATGCACTTACTGCTGCTACTTTTTTCCCAAGCTGCTCATAAGGAATTAAATAATAGAGTCCAAAAAACAATCCAAACATCAGCAACAATGAAAAAAAATAAACGATAAAATTCCACAAAAAACTCTGAGTATACATTTGAACAAAGTCATAATTTTTTGTCAGCTCATAAACTATGTTTAAAGCAGGGATAATAAATGTAGGAATTGTTATCAGGAACACGAGTAAAATTACCATTAGAACATCGCGAAACAATCCGTAAAAAAATCCTTTTTGAGTTTTCACATGATAAATCTGATTGAGAATAGTTCTAATGCTGCTAAAAATCCATGTTGAAGTAAGGAGCAAACCAATAACGCCCAGGTAACCGGCAAGAGTTTTATATTCGATCACTTCCGGCAAACGAGCACCAATTGCCTGTTTAACATAATTTGCATAAGCAGGATACGGAATAATTTGGTCAATGAAATTATTGATTTGATTTTCGATTGCAGCTTGATCGAACACGCTGCCCAGTAATGAGAACACAAGAAGTATGAACGGGATCATTCCAAGAATAAGTGAAAATGAAATTCCCGCACCTGCAAAAAAAAGATTGTTCTCTTCCATCCGCTTGAACAACCCCAACAGATAATGCTTAAAAAAATCAACAATCTTTCGAAAGGTTGGAAGTGAAATTACAAAGCGGATCCTTTTTAGAATTTTAAACCGTAACATTCATTCTCTTTGGAATTGCCGTGTAATAAAGATCCATAAGAAGTTGAAGTGAAAAATCATACTGATCATTTACACACAAACTTTTACCGCCCGTTTGACCGATTAATATAAATGGAGTAAAACTTTTTGATGCTATCCCTTCGAACTTTTCTTGGTTTTCAGGATTAACAGAAACAATCACTCTGGATTGCGACTCTGAAAAGAATGAAAAGTCTTCTCGTGTTTTAACCGGCAGATGAACGCGCGCGCCAACTGGTCGTTCATCATTGATTATGCAGCACTCGGCAAGAGCACACATAACACCCCCTTCTGAAATATCGTGAGCGGAATTTATTGCGTTGCTTTCAATAAGTTGTAAGAGAAGAGTATGAAGATCTTTCTCGGTTTGCAAATCTATTCGTGGAATTTCTCCTGCAACTAAATTATGAACAACTTTCATGTATTCGCTGCCGCCAACTTCTTCGTAATCTTCGCCAAGAAGATAAATCAAATCGCCGGCTTGCTTAAATTCTGCTGTTGTTATGTTTTCCAATTTTTCGATCAAACCGACCATTCCGATAACGGGAGTTGGATAAACAGCCGTGTCCGGACTTTCATTATAAAAACTTACGTTGCCTCCGGTTACAGGGGTATTAAAAAATTTACACGCCTCACCCATTCCTTCGATTGCTTTTTTAAAAGTCCAGTATATTTCAGGTTTGTATGGATTGCCAAAATTCAAACAGTTTGTAACTGCAAGCGGAACGGCTCCGCTGCAAACTACATTACGGGCAGATTCTGCTACTGCAATCTTTGTCCCTTCTTTGGGGTTAAGATAAACATATCTTCCGTTGCAATCTGTTTTTGCTGCAATTGCCTTGTTTGTTCCTTTGATAAAAATTACCGCAGCATCAGAACCGGGACCAACAATTGTATTTGTCCTCACCATTGAATCGTACTGTTGATAGACCCAACGCTTAGAAGCAACGTTAGGAGATGAAAATATTAATTCAAATACTTCTCCGATACAATCGGGTTCCGGCAAAGAGTGAAAATTAAATTTATGTGTCTCTTCAAGATATTTTGGTTCTTCAGTTTTGCGAATATAAACGGGTGCGTTGCCACCAAGCACTAACTCAACCGGAGAAATTTCTGCTTTCTTTTCTCCTTGATAATTTATCACTAATTTATTTTCATCAATTACTTGCCCGATAATTTCACAATGTAAATCCCACTTAGCAAAAATTTCTTTTACTTTTTCTTCGCATCCTTTTTTTGCAACAACAAGCATTCGTTCCTGGCTTTCCGAAAGCATAATTTCATAAGCGGTCATTCCTTCTTCACGTAACGGAACTTTGTTTAAGTCAATTATCATTCCGGATTTTCCTTTGGCACTCATTTCGGAAGTTGAACATGAAATACCTGCAGCGCCCATATCCTGAATTCCCACAATCAAATCTTGCTTTATAATTTCAAGTGTAGCTTCAAGCAAAAGTTTCTCGGTAAAGGGGTCGCCAACCTGGACTGAAGGGCGTTTGGCTTCAGACTTTTCAGAAATTTCTTCTGAGGCAAAAGTTGCGCCGTGAATTCCATCGCGTCCTGTTGATGAACCAACAATAATTACGGGGTTGCCATCCCCTTTAGCAACTGCTGAGACGAGATGCGTTGTTTCAACAATTCCAATTGCCATTGCATTTACAAGCGGATTGCTTTTGTATGATTCATCAAAATAAACTTCGCCGCTAACGGTAGGAACGCCGAAACAATTTCCGTAATCGCCAATGCCTTTTACAACACCCTCGAACAAATATCTCGTGCGGGCATCGTCAAGAGTTCCGAATCGAAGTGAATTCAAACATGCAATTGGACGTGCGCCCATCGTAAAGATGTCGCGCAAAATTCCGCCAACACCTGTTGCTGCACCCTGGTATGGTTCTACTGCAGATGGATGGTTGTGGCTTTCTATTTTAAATGCAACGGCTAAACCATCTCCAATATCAACAAGTCCCGCATTTTCTTCACCCGCGCTAACAAGTAATCTTCCTCCGCTTCTTGGAAGCGTTTTGAGAAGTACAATTGAATTTTTGTAGCTGCAATGTTCACTCCACATCACAGAAAAAATTCCAAGCTCAGTAAAAGTGGGGATGCGTCCGAGTCGTTTACAAATCCATCCGTACTCTTCTTCTGTTAATCCATGTTCTAAAGCCAAATTTAAGTTTGCTTCAGGTTCTTTCATCTTTTTCAATTGTTGAGAATTTGTTAAGCGAATATATGAATTTTTTTTGTGGGGTAAGTTGGAAATTCCATTTTGATTCTATAGAGGGACAAAATCCAAAGCACAAAATCCAATCCGCCTTTCGGTAGGAATTCTTCGGATTGGCGGATTTGATTTTGAATTTTGGATTTTGTCCGCCAGCCGGCGGATTGGGATTTTCTTTTGCTACTCTTACCAAACCTTTCTATCTTTAAGTCGTCTTAAAGTTCAGAGAAAGAATAAATGAGCGCGCAAATGAAACCACAGTTTAATAATCATAAGTATTGGATCTTAGCAGGTATTGTTCTTTTTGCGGTTATCCTAATCCTTTATCCTTTAGGAATCTATAACAGTCTAACTTTTGAGACCACCAGAGCGCAAGCAATAAAAATTGCCGAAGAGTTTTTGAAAAAACAGAAGATAAATATTGATGGTTTTCATAAAGAAGCGTTCATAGAAAACTATCATGTTGAAAATAAATATTTTTTGAAGAAGCTCGGAACAGACGGGTTCAAAAAAATTCAGCAAAGTAAAAACTGGCTAACGCGCAGCTGGTATGTTTACCTGCACCAGAATTTGAGTAAAGAACTTCCACAAACAAGCTATTCAATTATCGTCAGCCACGACGGCAGGGTTATGGGTTTTAAACAAACTATTCCAAACACAAAAACAATTAAATCGCTTAAAGAAGAAGAAGCAACCGCACTGATTACGGATTATCTTAAATCAACAACAGGGCTGAATCTTGCTGAATATTCTTTAGTAGAAAGCAAACAGGAAAATTTAGGGACACGGGTTGATTACACATTCAAATGGGAAAAGAAATCAAGTAGGGTTGAAGGGAAGTTTATTATTCAGGGTTATGTACATGGAGATCAAATTGGCGGTTACTGGTATAGTTTTGAAGTACCCGAGGCAAACAGAAAATATTTTGAAACCAGCGAAGCTCTTTTCGGTACCGCTTCCGTAATTTTTGTAATATTCTTAATGATGGTTGCTTTTTTTCTCTTTCTTAAAAAATATCATCAGGGCGAAGTTTGGTTTGCGATGGGAAGAAATCTTTTCATCATTTATTTTATTCTTTCGCTTCTTTCACTGATCAATTATTGGCCCGGAATCGGAAAAGGTGTTGGATTGGGAAATCTTTCTTTCCTCAACACAAAAATTATTGTGCTTGTAATAAATGGAGCTATTGTTTATTTCTTCATCGGATTACTTGTTTTTGCAAGCTGGACTGTAGGTGAATCTTACGCTAGAAGTTTGTGGCCGGAGAAATTAAAAGGCATTGATGGTTTTGTGAAAGGACATTTAACTTCGGTTGCTACTGGTTCTTCGTTATTTAGAGGAATGATTCTCGGTACCGGATATGCCCTAATTAATTTAATTGCTGCGCTTGTGTTAAATGTTCCGAACGCGGACATTTTTATTAGTCCAAATAAATTATTAGGCGATATCTACAGCGGCTATTTTCCTGCGGCTGCGGTTGTGCTTGAATCGTTCACTTTAGCTGCGCTTTCAAGCATCGCAATTTCATTTTTTATCATAAACATTTCATATCAAAGATGGAAGAAAAAGTGGATTTCAATTTTGTTTGCCGGATTAGTTACAATGCTAGGATCTGTAATTGCTGAAACACCGCCATCACTAAACAATTTTCTTTTTGATTTACTTTTGTACTTCTTTTTTGGCTGTGCTGTAGGTTATATCTATTTTTTGTTTGATATCCTGACGATTGGCAGTATGTTTTTTCACGCAGGATTAATTTCAAAAGGGTTTGTTCTGTTTGCCGGTGCCAATAGTTTTTATCAAATTAATTTTGTTATTGTGGTTATTGTATTTCTTGCTACGCCGGTTATTTATGTAATAAGCAGATTCAAAAAGAAAGAATTTGTTCTTGAAAATTATGGCTTGCCATCGCACATACAAAGAATTTCCGAGCGCGAGCGTTTGAAAAAAGAATTGGAGATTGCCGCCAAGGTTCAGTTGAGTTTGATTCCAAAAGAAGAACCAAAAATCCCCGGTTATGATATTTCTGCAATCAGCATTCCGGCTATTGAAGCAGGCGGAGATTATTTTGATTTTGTGAAATTGAGCGGCGGCAAAATTGGAATTGCAATCGGCGACGTTTCCGGCAAGGGTATTGGCGCCGCAATTTATATGACGCTTACAAAAGGAATTCTTCAAGCGCATGCAGAAGAAGATGTTTCTCCAAAAAATGTTTTGGCTAAAGTTAATCGTCTTCTTTACAAAACGATTGAGAAAAACTCTTTCGTAAGTATGTTCTACGCAATTCTCGATACAAACAGACATACAATTCTTTATTCACGCGCAGGGCACAACCCTGGAATTCTTTGCAGCCAGGAAGGCGGCAAAACAAAACTCCTTTTAAGCAGAGGCATGGCGCTCGGGTTGGAAGAAGGACACATTTTCACTTCTACTTTGAACGAAGAAGAAATTATACTACAAGTTGGCGACTTATTTATTCTTTATACAGACGGATTTACGGAAGCAATGAACGAAAAACACGAGCAATACGGCGAAGAGAGAATGATTAAACTTATTGAAGGCAACAGAAATCTTACCTCGCGCGATTTGCTCAACCTAATTTTGAAAGATGTAAAAAGGTTTGTTAGTAACTATCCCCAGCACGATGACATGACTATCCTGGTTGTGAAAAGGATAAACTTAGAATTGTAATAATGTGTATTGTCATCCGTCAGCTGACGGAGGCGGACTAATGCGAGACGCTAGACGTGAAAGATAAAATCTGCCGGAGGCGGAACAACTTCATTCTTCGCCCCTCGTACTTCGTCATTCGTACTTTCAGCGATCTCTTGTAACCTGAATACATGTTTCAAAAGAGCCGGTTTTTTCTTATCCCTTAATAACTCCCACGGGTTTAATCTTGGCAACCTTTGTGCTGATACCTGCTGAGTGCATTATCTCAACAACTTCAGAAACGTCTTTGTAAGCACCCGGCATTTCTTCTGCAATTGTTTTAAACCCTTTTGCTTGAATAACAATTCCACTTTTTGTTAGTTCATCAAGAAGATTTCTTCCTTTAGCTTGTTTTATTGCTTGATGACGGCTTTGCAGTCTTCCTGCACCATGGCATGAACTTCCAAAAGTTTCTTCCATCGCTTTTTCTGTTCCGACCGAAATAAAAGAATATCTTCCCATATCGCCCGGAATTAAAACCGGCTGACCGACCTTTTTATATTTTTCTGGAATTTGAGTGTTGCCCGATGGAAAGGCACGTGTTGCACCTTTACGATGAACGCAGACTTTTTTCTTCGCACCATTAACAAGGTGCTCTTCAATCTTGGCAACGTTATGGCATACATCGTAAAGTAATTGAAAACCCAAATCGTTATCGGACATCTTAAAAGTTTTTTTAATGCTTTCTTTTGCAAGATGCATTATGACCTGGCGATTGTTCCATGCAAAATTTGCAGCGCAGCGCATAGCGCTAAGATAATCTTGACCTTCGCGTGATTTAATTGGCGCGCATGCTAATTGTTTATCGGGAAGATTGAATCCAAATTTCTTTTCAGCTTTCACTAGTGTTTGTAAATAATCGTCGCAAACTTGATAGCCCAATCCGCGCGAACCGGTGTGAATCTGAATAACAACTTGTCCTTTGAATAAACCAAAAACGCTTGCAACATACTCGTCATATATTTCTTCAACAACATCAACTTCAAGAAAATGATTGCCGGAACCGAGCGTGCCGGCTTGATTCATCCCTCTCTCGATTGCACGTTCGCTCACACTTTCCGGATGAGCGTCTTTCAACTTTCCTGTTTCTTCTGTGAATTGTAAATCTTCTTGCGAGCCAAATCCATTTTCAATTGCCCACACCGATCCGCTCATCAAAATTTTTTTTATCTGGTTTGCAGAAAGTTTTTTTATTGCGCCGCTTGCGCCTACTCCTGTGGGAATATTTTTGAAAAGGTTCTCAACAAGTTTTTGGATTCGATGTTTAATCGGTTCGTATTCAAGAGAAGTGGTTGCAAGACGAACACCGCAATTGATATCGTAACCAACGCCTCCGGGAGAAATTACTCCTTCTTCTAAATCTGTTGCCGCAACGCCGCCGATTGGAAATCCGTAACCCCAATGTATATCAGGCATCGCAAGACTATATTTTTGAATTCCGGGCAGGTGTGCTACATTAATAACTTGTTTGAGCGCTTCGTCATTTTGAAGCGACGACTCTAACATGCTGCGCGATGTATAAATTCTTCCTGGCACAAGCATACCGCCGCTCTTTGGAATTTCCCAGAGGTTGTCCGTAATCTTTTCGAGTTCGATTCCGAGAATTTGCATAGCACTAATTCTCAATCTTTATATTCACGAGCTGCTTAATAATTTCAACTAATTTCTTCCCAATATTTGTAAGATTTGCCAAGTGCTTTAGATAAACTTTCACTATTTGGCATTTCGAGTTTGTTTGTAAAAATGTTGTCAGTCTTTTCTTTGGAAAAAGATCCTTCAAAAACATATTTGGTAAAGACGGGATATTCCGCCAAACCTGCCTGCCCGCTCCGCCGATGCGAACCTGCCAGACAGTAGGCAGGAGCGAGGCGAGCCGGACAGACAGGGGTGGACCGGCTCTACATTAAAAAAATCTATTTTATCCAGTATCTTGTATCGAGAATCCAGAATCATATATCAAAAACAACTCTTGTACTGAAATTACCCTCTTTCTTTACAATTTTCATCTGATGGAATGTAACTGCTTTTATTTCTTCTTTGAGATGATGAATGTTTTCATCAAGAGGGTTGCCGAGAACCTCAGCAAATAATTTTAAGGATTCCTCTTCTTCTATTAATCTCAATTTTTTTACTGAATTAAAAACCCACTTATTTGTGTAAAGAAAAAAATTTAACTCACTCAAAAGTTGAACAAGAAGCTCTTCATAACTTAGAGCAGTAAGAAAAATTTTTCGTTCATCAGTTGAATTTATATCGTCGCTTTGTAATGCGGCATCACGCCATGCGTGGCAAGAAATGGAAAATAAATCTTCGAGAGAATATGCCTCAACTTCAACCGCAACATCTGCTGTATGTTCAATAAATCGGTACGACATAAATATCCTGTGAGCAACGATATTAAATTAAGAATGTTTAACCCCATCCGCCAAAACGATTGACCTTCGGCCAACTCCGATATAAAATTTTATTTGCCATTTAGCGGATAAAGATATTATTCTCAGGCACTTAGTCCGCAAGCTGGCGGATCATGCACTCAACTTGAAGTTTGGAGTTTGATGCCTTATATTTAGCACCCGATTTTGCGCTTACAATATAAAAAGTTAGGCAGATAGAATAAAATAAGCGGCGAGGTAGCTCAGCTGGTTAGAGCAATGGAATCATAATCCATGTGTCGGGGGTTCGAATCCCTCCCTCGCTACATTTAATTTGGAGTAAGATATGTACACGATATTAGTTTTTATCTCTATAATTGTTTCCATTATGTTGATACTTGTTGTACTGCTGCAATCCAGTAAAGGCGGCGGCTTAGCCGGTTCATTTGGCGGTGCGGGACAGTTTGGAACAGTTTTCGGAACAAGAAGAACAGCAGACTTTTTAAGTAAATCAACATGGTGGCTTGGCGGTTCTCTTTTGATTTTGGCTATTATCATAAATTTATTTTTCCTGCCCGGTCAATCACAAATTTCTCAAAAAGAAAGTATAATTCAGGGTGGAAAGCAGCAGTCGGTTCCAACAACTCCCGTTCTGCCGCAGCAGCGTACGGCACCTCTGCCGGAAAAGAAATAAGTTTTTTGATTTGAAAAGCCCCGCTTTATAAGGGGCTTTTCCTTCTGATAAACAAAATGATCTCCATTCAAAAATCCTTCCTTCAATTATTTAGATCGGTGAACCGATGAAAAAAAATATAGCTCCGGTTAAAGCGTACAAAAATTTAGATTTCTTGAATTCAGCGGATGCCCGTACGATAAGAATACTTTCAGAATTCTATGAACCGAAATCTCGTTTCAAAAAAAATAAAATAATTGATACAATCGTTTTTTTTGGTTCTGCAAGAATTATTTCGCGGCGGGATGCACTTAAACTTTTGAATCTGGCGAAGAAAGAAAAATCTGCTGCATCTAAGAAAAAGTTCGAGCATGCGCTAAAACTTTTAGAGATGTCTCAATATTACGAAGACGCGGTCGAGCTTTCTAAAAGATTAACTCTCTGGTCAATGTCTTTGCCAATGAACGAGAAGAGATTTATTATTTGCAGCGGTGGCGGACCCGGAATAATGGAAGCTGCAAACAAAGGAGCCAAACTTGCCGGAGGACACTCGGTAGGTCTAAATATCAGCATTCCGCACGAACAGTTTGTAAACAAATATGTAGACTCGAGTTTGGCTTTTGAGTTTCATTACTTTTTTATGAGAAAGTTTTGGTTTGTTTACCTGGCTAAAGCGCTTATTGTTTTTCCAGGTGGATTCGGAACGATGGATGAATTGATGGAAGTTATGACTTTGATTCAGACACGCAAAGTTTCCAAACCAATTAAAATTATTGCTTACGGCGAAAGTTATTGGCGGGAGATCTTAAATTTTGATGCGCTGATTGAACACGGGATGATCAATGAAAGCGACCTAAAAATACTCGACTTTTGCAGCACAGTTGACGAAGCTTTTGAAAAAATTACATCTCATTTTAAAAAACATTACCTTAATAATAGCAGCAATCATAAATGAAGTTGTTTTAACCAAAAAAATTCATAGGAACGAATTTTTTCCCGGATGCCGAATGTAAAATTTTATCTCATAAAATTTTATCTGCCAGCTGGCGGATTCCTAACGGAAAATTTGGGTTAAAAAGTATCACTACTAACCGACTAATTTTTTTCAAAAACGATAAATCATTTGTTGATACT
>JBFLWC010000163.1:0-11297 GCA_040758415.1 Bacteroidota bacterium
CACGCAGTAATAATTTGTTTGCTTACGATATAGAGAAAGAAAAAGAAACTCAGTTGACAAAAGACGGGTCGGCTTCAATATATAACGGCTGGGCATCCTGGGTTTATTATGAAGAGATTCTCGGACGTGCATCTCAATATGCTGCGTTCTGGTGGTCGCCTAACAGCGAGCAAATTGCATTTCTTCGTTTTGATGATAATCCTGTCCCGGAATTTCCAATCTATCGTGCAGATGGACAACACGGCGAACTTGAAAAACAACGTTACCCCAAAGCGGGCGATCCAAATCCTTTTGTCAAACTTGGTATCGCAAATTCTGAAAATGGAAAAATTACATGGGCGGACTTCGAAGAGAAAGCAGATCAATATATTGCCTGGCCATTCTGGACAAAAGACAGTAAGCAGCTCACCGTTCAATGGATGAACCGCTCACAAGATAACATTATCATTTACACAATTGATCCAAGCACGGGAAATAAGAAAGAACTCTATAACGAAAAACAGCCGCAATGGGTTGAATTCTTTGAGGATTTATATTTCTTTGATAACGGCAGCGGATTCATTCTCCGCAGCAATGTTGACGGCTACTCTCATCTTTATTATTACGATATGAATGGCAAATTGAAAAAAAGATTGACGCAAGGAAGTTATTCTGTTGCAGATATTGCCTACGTTGATGAGAAAAACGGAAAAGTTTTTTTCCACAGCTCAATGCAAAAAAGCTGGGACAAACATTTATACGTTGTTAAACTCGATGGAAGCGGATTGAAACAACTTACTACCAATCCCGGCGTTCATACTTGCACAGTTTCACCGAATGGAAAATATTTTTACGATCGGTACAGCAGCAGCACAAAGCCGCCCAAACTTGATTTGTTCAAAGGTGATGGAATATTTATTCGCACTCTTGCAGATTCAAAAACAGCAGCGATGGATGAGTATGACCTTGCAAAGGTTGAGCTCTTTACGATTTCATCCGGAGATGGATTCGATTTACCGGCAGTTTGGTTTTTGCCGCCAGACTTTGATACAAACAAAAAATATCCTGTTCTCTTTTCAATTTACGGAGGACCAGAAACGCCTTCTGTTCGAAATTCTTTTCCTTTTTTTTTGGAAGGATACTATCTTGCACAAAACGGAATCATATACATTTCGGTTGATCACCGCGGCTCGGGACATTTTGGAAAGAAAGGTGTTGCATTGATGCACCGCAACCTTGGCAAGTGGGAAATGAATGATTATGGAATTGCTGCAAAGTGGTTGAAGTCAAAATCGTTTGTTGATTCAACTAAGATTGGGATTAGCGGCGGAAGTTACGGCGGATACATAGCTGCACTTGCATTAACAAAAGGTGCTGATTACTTTACGCACGGCATTGCAGAGTTTGGTGTGATGGATTGGAAACTTTACGACAATGTTTACACCGAACGTTACATGGACACTCCGGCAGAAAATCCGGATGGGTATAAAAACAGTTCCGTTCTCAATTACGTTGATAAATACAAAGGCAAACTGCTCATTACACACGGAACGATGGATGATAATGTACATATGCAAAACACATTGCAGTTAGTTTACGAGCTGGAAAAACTCGATAAAGATTTTGAGTTGATGTTATATCCAAACGCGCGGCATGGTATCGGCGGTTCGCTGCGCAATCATTCCACAAGAGAAAGTGTTCAGTTCTGGTTTAAGAATTTCCTCGAACGAGATTTGGACATTAACAAAGATTAAGATAAAGATTAAGACGAACATAAATCAGGTAACGTAAATCAAATATCCAGTATCAAGTATCCAGAATCCAGCACAAACATACCAAATCCGGCGGTCAGTTCCCGCTTGTGCATTCATTTACAAAAGTATATGTTTGTTTACAAAAGTATATAAAATAAAATTATGGTAATTCATAGAGTGTTCGACGAAGTCTTCCGCACATGGTCTAACGTTGCGGTACTGCGTGCTTTGCTCGATACAAACACCGGATTTTCCGGTAACGAAGTAGCTCGGGTTGCCGGCATGAATCCGCGTTCTGCATTTAAGGCATTAACATCGCTTGAAGAACTAGGCATCGTAAATAGACAGATAGGCGGTAGAGATCATATCTTTAGTCTTAACCGTGAACATTTCCTTGTTCAAGAAGTTGTACTTAAGATTTATCAAGTAGAAAATAAATTTCCAACAGAAATAATTAATGCTCTCGCCGCTATTTTAAAAAAACGGGTTCACAGTGCTTTATTATTTGGAAGCACTGCTCGCAAAGAAGAAAAACCTTTATCCGATCTTGATCTTTGCTGTATTGTAAATTCTGTTATGGATAGAATATTAGTTGGTGATTTGTTGAATTCGAGAGCATCAATGTTATATAAAAAATACGGGATTAAATTAGCGCCGATCTATTTTCTTAAATCTGAGTTTAATAGGAAAAAAAAATCCCAATTGATTAAAGATATTATCAAAGAAGGAATCTTAATTACCGGCAAAAATGTAAAAGGAATCTTTGATGGCTGAAAGAAGAGGACGGAAATCGGTACCCCGTCAAAACTTTAGGAAATATCTTGATGTAGCGAACCATTTTTATCAAGCCGCTAAAGATTCGATGGAACTTGATTATTGGACTGCATCCGGAGTCTTGATTGTACATTCTGCTATTGCTTATTCCGATGCTTTGTGCATCAAGTTATCGGGTGTAAAGAGTGTCGGAGAAAATCATGAAGATGCAGTTGCATTGTTAGAAAGTGTAATCGCCGGTTCAGATGAAAAATCATCGGCATTAAATCAGTTTAGAAGAATAATTGAAGAAAAGACCAAAGTATCGTACTTGGGCGAGCTATATACTTCTTCTCAAACCAAAGAAATGTGGAAACGCCTTGAAAGATTCCGAAAATGGGCAGTGGAAATATTACATAGATAACCAGTAACATGAAGCCTGTATCAAGCGTCGGGCAATCGGTATCGAGTATCTAACATCCAGTATCTAGAATGAACTACAATCTAAATCCAAAAGAATATCATCCACGGATGCATTCTGCCGAACATCTTCTCAACGGAACGATGGATAAAATGTTCAGGTGCGGACGGGCATTTAGCGCGCACATCGAAAAGAAAAAATCTAAATGCGATTACCGCTTCGACCGCAATTTAACTCCCGATGAAATCCGAACGATAGAAGAAAAAATAAATTCGGTAATCGCTGCCGATATGCCAGTACAAGAAGAATTTATGAACCGCGATGAAGCAGAAAAAGTATTTAACCTAGAACGTCTGCCCGAAGAAGCCGGCGCAACAATCCGTATAATTCGTATCGGCAATTATGACGCGTGCCCTTGCAGCGGTATTCATATTAATTCAACAAAAGAAATTGGCGGATTCAAAATAATCTCGACAGGTTTTGAAAACAGTGTTTTGCGTGTGAGATTTAAATTGCATGAGCCAGTATAAGAGAAATTATTTTATGAATTTTTTGGGTTAGAACAGCTTATATTTCAGACGCAAATTGATAAAAGAGGAAATGGAAATCTTATGAAAGGAATTATTCTTGCAGGCGGCTCGGGTACAAGAATGTATCCGGTAACAAAAGTTTACAGCAAGCAGCTTGTTACCATTTACGATAAACCTCTCATCTATTATCCCCTCTCAATTTTAATGTTAGCCGGAATACAAGAAATACTTATCATCTCCAACGACGAGACGATTCCTCTCTACAAAAAATTATTTGAAGACGGCTCTCAGGTAGGATTGAAAATTGATTTTGCAGTTCAAAAGGCGCCGAACGGAATTGCTGAATCATTCATACTTGGCGAAAGATTTATTGGCAGCGATTCTGTTTCCCTAATTCTTGGCGATAATATTTTTTACGGCAAGCTTGATTTTTTCTACCGAACAGTTGAACAAAAAAAAACCTCTTTGCAGGACGGAATAGGAAGGACGGGCGCAACAATTTTTGCCTATCAAGTAACAGACCCGGAGCGTTATGGAGTAGTTGAGTTCGACAAAAACGGCAAAGCAATCAGCATCGAGGAAAAACCGAAAATGGCTAAATCAAATTTTGCTGTGCCGGGACTTTATGTTTACGATAACAGAGTTGTTGAGATTTCAAAAAATTTAAAACCGTCTTACCGCGGCGAACTTGAGATAACAGATGTGAACAGAAAGTATCTCGAGCGAGGAGAATTGCACGTTGAAAAAATAGGCCGAGGTGTTGCATGGTTAGATACCGGAACTCCTGAAGCGCTGCTTAAAGCCGCGAACTTCTTCGGCGTTATTGAAGACCGGCAGGGTTTGAAGGTTGCTTGCATCGAAGAAATTGCATATCAAAAAGGATTTATTAACAAAGCGCAGTTCGAATCGCTCATCAACAGTATTCCGAAATCGCTTTACAGAGACTATCTTGAAAATATTGCTGGAGAGTTGTAATAATTTTTGCAAAATGAAATTAAATGAACTATCAAAACCGTTTTTAATTGCAGCCGGTTGGACTTTTGTTGCACTTGGTATTATTGGAATATTTCTTCCGCTCGTGCCAACTACAATTTTTTTCATACTTGCGGCGTGGTGTTTTGCTAAAAGTTCGGAAAAGTTTTACAACTGGTTAATCTATCACCCGCGCTTTGGAAAATTTGTGCGTAACTTCCACGAAAAAAAAGGGATGCCGGTTAAATCCAAAATTATTGCCGTTGTAATGTTGATTCTAACCATCGGCAGCTCTGCAATATTTTTTACGCACCAAATTATTGTTAGAGTCATTCTGTTCTGTATTGCACTTGGAGTTTCTGCATATATTATTTCACTCAAGACGTTAAGAGAAGATGTCTCTTCACAATAAAGCCCCCTCCATCTCCCCCAAAGGGGGAGAGAAAAATGCTTGATCGGAGTATTGACTCCGACCTGCGCTGAATGATACCCCCGACCCAAGTGTCGGGGTATTTAACGTCCTCCCCTTTGGGGAGGATTTTCCCGTAGGGATTCTGGCATAGCCATTCTTTCGGAACGTCTGAAAGGTGGGGCTAGTAAAATATGATACATTTCACAAAGTTTATTATCTTTGCTCAGAGCAAATAGGTTTAGCCAATTAAGGAGCAGTTTTAGATGGGTCTTTTTTCATCGAAGACAAAAAATGAGATAGAAAAACTTATTGAAGAAAATGATGAGTTAAAAAACACCCTGCATCAGGTACTTCTAAAACATCAAAGCTTGGTTGAATTAGATAACAAACTGAACGGGGTTGTTAAAGAAATAGAAAAATATAAAAACGACATTCAAGAATTCGAACTCGATATAAATTCGAAAACAGAAAAAGTTAGAGAACTAAACGATACCATAAAATCCCTCGAAGAAAAAAAATCTTTTCTGGAATCTTCCATCTCGTCAATCGAAACCGCATCTAAACAAAGCGTAGACAACGAGCTTGCCGAGAAGCAGGAAGAGATTGACAAACTTAATTCACAGTTTAATGAGCTGAATTATTCTTACGAAAAACTTTTAGGCGAGTATAACTCGATTCAACAAAATGTAAATGCGCTTCGAGACGAAGAGGAAAAATTATGTAACGTTGTCAATAGATACGGCGGCGACATTGATGAATCTGTAAAACGAATCAAAGAAGTTGAAGCCGAACTGAGCGAGCGGATTAATCAATTAAAAGCCGAAGAGAACAAACGAAACGCTGTTATTAAATCGCTCGATGAAAAGATTACACTCAGCGAAGAGATAAAATCGAATCTCGAATCTTCACTTGCTTCAATTGTAAACCAGCTTTCCGAGAAAGAAAAAGTATTCACAGAGTTTTCGAACCGGCGCGATACATTAATGGAAGAACTTCGCTTAAAACAAAAAGAATACGACGAGTTTGATTCAAAATATAATTTTGCAAAGGATACGATTACCAAACTCGATTCTGAAATAAAAACTCTGTCTGATAAGCACGCAGGACTTTCGGATGATATTAGAAAATTTGAAACAGTAAAAGTGGAAATTCAGGAAAAAATTCTTCACTTGAAAAAGGAAGAAGAAAGTTTAACGGAAACACTACAGCAAAAACAAAAAGCAGTTGATGAAATAGAAAAACGCAAAATTGAATTAGAAGAAAGCCACATAAAAGTTGAAAACGATTTTTCGCACGTGCTTCTAAAATTTACGGAAGAATTGAACCTGTCGAAAGATAAATTGAGCGCCACAAGACAAGAAATTTTAGACAAAGAAAAGGAACTCAATAACAAAGAAAAAATTCTTCTAGAGAAAACTACACAGGTAGCCGAGTATGGCGGCATGGCAAAAGTCTTGCAAAAGGAGCGTAACGCGGCCGAACAATTGCTGGCAGATATGAAAAAAGAAATAAAAGAACTTAACGATGAAGTACTTTCTCTTAAAGATGAAGCAAACAAACAAAAGATTTATTTACAGCAGCTTCGTTCGGATTCAACATCGCTCGAAATTAAAAAAGACTCGCTAGAAAAAGAAATAAAACAGTTAATCTATCAAGCTAACGAAAACTATTCTGCTCTTAACGAATCCAAACAAAAACTGACAACTGAAATTGCTGAGACCAAGCGCCAGTTAGAAGAACTTAAAATTCAGGTATCTATTCTTAAAAACGAATTGAAAGAGTTGAAAACCGCAAGAACAGCAGTAGAAAAGCAGAAAGAAGAATTTACAGCAAAAATTTCCGAGCTGATTGCGATGGAAAAAAATCTTAAATACCGCATATCGGAACACGAAAAAAAATTAACGCCGACAAATCGGAATGGCTAAGAAAGTAGCCGGGAAATTTTTTGCGGCGGATTAAACATCCATAGAAGCAAAAGAGTCAAATAAATTTTTGATTTTTTCTTTATTGGCATTATTTTACAAACTATTTAACTCCAAAAAATTTTTGAAAGATTAACGGTGATAACTTTTATAAGCAGCTATAAAATATTGCTTTTCCTCCCGATACTTTTCTTCCTTTCTATAAGTTCGGTCAAAATGCAAAGCGCTAAACAGGCACAGACCGTAAAAGATACTCTTCGTTTCCGCAGCAATCCTAATTATCTTCTTCAGCAGGCAATATTCGATATTTATAAAACGCGTCAAGCCGATATTGTAATGCTCGGTAATTCTTTAACGCACGGCGCAGCGTGGAATGAATTGTTGGGAAGAGCCAACGTTGCAGAGCGCGGAATTCCCGGTGATGTACTTTACGGTTATGAAGCCCGCATTAGTTCTATCTATAAACTCAATCCCAAAATTGTTTTTATTATGGGCGGATTGAATGATATTTACAACTGGACTCCGGTTGAAGATATTTTTGCTGTTTATGTTCGCATTGTCTCCGGGCTGAAATCAAAAAATATTATTCCCGTTATCCAATCAACAACATATACAACTAAAACTTATGGAAAAGAATGGGGCGGAACGACTGAAATTAATTTTGGAAGAAATCGTGAAGTTGATAAATTAAATAGATTACTTTACGACTACGCAAAAAAGAACGGAATTGATTACGTTGATTTGAATTCGCTGACAGCAACCCAAGACGGATTCCTCCGCCCGGAATTGACGTGGGACGGAATTCATTTCAAAGTAGAGGCATTTAAAATTTGGGCGCGCGAAGTAGAAAAAGTTTTAGCAAAATATAAATTGTAATTTTAGAATTAATGAACAAGTTCATTAAATCAAAAAAATTTTGTGAATAAAAAGCGGAAAAGGTTAATGATGAATAACGAAAACAATTTCAGACAGCCGTTAATAATAGCAGCACTTACAATTGCAATTCTTTATGCAATCTCTTTTATAAAGGTTGAATACGAAATTCCCGGGATCAATTTCAAATTGAAGAGCGTTGATATACTCTCAGATATCAAAGAAGAATCCACAATTGAACAACAAATGATGAATGAACTTAAACGCGGTTCACAGACACGGTTTTATAAAGCATCGCTTGATTTTACCAACCTCATTCAATCTGCCGTATCATTTTTTGAAGCTGAACCGGATAAAACAGTTAACACAAATGTGCCGGTTCCTCAAGGGAAAAAAACACCTATTACTGGAAACGTAAAACAATTGAGTTATTTTTTTGATGCGCTGAAAAACTCGAAAACAAAAACAGTTCGCATCGCACATTTTGGAGATTCCGCAATTGAAGGAGATTTAATTACCGCAGACATTCGCGAAGCGCTTCAATCTAGATTTGGAGGCAACGGAGTTGGATGGCTCGGAATAACTTCTCAAGACATTACTTTTAGAATGACTACGAAACATTCATTCTCCGACAATTGGGAATCGGCTGCACTTTACACAAGCAACAAAAAAAATTTTCCGCTAGGAATTAGCGGTGAAGCATTTGTTCCCAAAGGCAGCGCATGGGTTCAATACGAAACAACACGAATGAGAAGATCTCTGAAGGATTTTGAGCTCGTTCGTCTTTATTATGCTAACGCAAAAAGCTCTGCAATCAATTTTTCATTTGATGGAGGTGCCAAAAAAACCGTTGCGCTTAAAACAGGAACGGCTTTGCAAGAATTAGTTTTGAAACCTGCATCACGTGCAAAATCTGTGCGCATCGAATTTCCCATAACCGATCAAGCTTACTTTTATGGAGTCAGTTTAGAAAACGAACCGGGCATCTATGTGGATAACTTCCCCCTGCGTGGAAATACCGGTGTAGACCTCGGCTCTCTTCAAACAGACATCCTAAAAGATTTTTCAAAATATCTCGATTACAAATTGATTATTCTGGAATTTGGATTGAATATTGCCGGCTCACGCGCAACCGATTACAGCTGGTATGAAAAAGAAATGGTTAAAGTTATCAACCATTTGAAAACAGTTTTTCCAAAAACAAGTTTCTTGATGATCTCCATTCACGATAAATCAATGAAGAAAGGTTCGGGCTTTGTAACCGATCCGGCAATTTTAAGATTACTCGAAACACAAAAGAGAATTGCAAAGCAAGCCGATATTGCAATCTGGAGTTTGTTCGATGCGATGGGTGGAGAAAATTCGATGCCTAATTGGGTGAATGCTAATCCTCCGCTTGCATTCAAGGATTTCATTCACTTCAACGATCAGGGTGCTAAAAGGGTTGCCGAATTATTAACCGAAGCTTTGTTGGAACAAAGTAGCTATTAGCTGTTAGCTAATAGCTGACTGCTAATGGCAGAACGCTGTGAACTGACAGCTGAAAATGATTGCACATAATTTTTTTAATGAAGATAAAAAAAGAGGAACAATTTACATTTGGACAATTCTGAAAATTTAATTAAGAAATTTTACCAGGAAAAAACTCTTTGGGAAAGATGGCAAAGAAACGCGCAAATAAATCCCGATAATGAAGCGATAGTTCATTGGATTGCGGGCGAAAAGCCGTTAAGATGGACTTTCAAAAATCTCATCGAAGCAGCAAAAAAATTTTCGATAAAAATTAGAGAAGCTGGAATTCAACATGGGGAAGTTTGTGCTGTCATAATCCGCCACAATCCTTATTTCTATCCACTCTATCTCGGAATTTCGCGCACCGGCGCACTCCCTGCAGTTCTTGCTTATCCAAATCCAAGATTACACCCCGATAAGTTTCGTCAGGGCATCGAAGGTATGTCCCAGCGTTCCGGGCTTGATTATATTTTAACCGAACGCGAACTCGAGCCGCTTATCCGTCCTTTAATTGAAAAACCTGGCAGCACAATTAAAGCCGTTTATTTTCCGCTTGAATGGAATTTAGATGGAACAATAGATTCTAAAGTTGATGATGAGATTGAACGCGCTGCACAATCAATAAAAGAGTTTGAACCATGTTTGCTGCAGCATTCATCCGGTACAACAGGTTTACAAAAGCCGGTAGTTTTATCGCATCGTGCGGTATTAAATCATACTGTTAACCTCGGCAACGCATTAAAACTTTCTGCAAATGATATTGTTGCAAGCTGGCTTCCTCTTTATCACGATTTCGGTTTGATTGCCGCTTTCCACATTGCACTGGCTTACGGAATAAAAACCATTCAGATAGATCCTTTCCAATGGGTACTTGCGCCAATAATATTACTCGAAGCTATCACAAAAGAAAAAGCTACAATAAGTTTTTTGCCAAACTTTGCATATAATGTTCTTGCCGAAAAGATTGATGATGAAGAGCTAAGCGAAATCTCGCTTTCGAGTTTAAGAATAATTGTGAACGCTGCCGAGCCCGTAAGACATGATAGTCATCAGAAATTTGTTGAGAAGTTTACAAGGTATGGTTTAAATTCACTTGCTCTGGGCGCAATGTACGGAATGGCAGAAGCAACGCTGGGCATTTCTCTTACAGAACCGGCGAAACCTATAAAAGAATTGGCGGTTGATAGAAACGAATTATCGCGCGGTGTAATGAAACCCGCTGATGAAAATTCCGTTGTGCGCATCTGCGTTTCTTCCGGAAAATTAATTGATGGATGTGATGCGCGCATAGTTGATGAAAACAGGAACAATTTACCCGATGGTTTTGTCGGCGAAGTTGCTGTTAAGTCTGTGTCAATGTTCGACGGCTACCGCAACTATCCTGAAAAAACCGCTGAGGTTGTTGAGAATGGCTGGTACTTCTCGGGCGATTATGGATTTAAATTTGAGGATGAATTTTTTATCATCGGTAGGAAAAAAGATATAATCATTGTTGCAGGAAAAAATATTTATCCGGAAGATATTGAAGACGTTGTTAATCAAGTAGAAGGAGTAGTTCCCGGACGTGTAATTGCATTTGGCGAGGAAGATGAAGCAATGGGGACCGAACAAGTTGCAGTAGTTGCCGAGACAAAAGCTGAAGACGAAAAAGAAAAAAATAAAATCCGTTTGGATATTTTAAAAGCAGGAATGTCAATTGACGTCAACATTCACAAAGTTTATCTTGTACCTTCAAGATGGTTAATAAAAAGTTCCGCCGGCAAACCCAGCAGAAAAGCAAATAAGGAAAGAATTATTAGTCGTCAGGACAAACAAGTTTGGAGCAGATAAATGATTTCACAAGAACTAAAAAAAGTTATACTGAGGGAATTAAATCTCGACGACTTCGACCTGCATGATGAAACAATTGCGCCGCAAGTGCCGGGGTGGGATTCGTTGAATCACATGAATATTATTTTAGCCGTTGAAAAATTCTTTAACGTAAAATTCAAAAGTTATGAAGTGCTGCGGTTGAAGAACGTCGGCGATCTTCAAAAATTGGTTGATTTGAAAACCGGTAGACAGTAAGCTGTTTAAAAAAGTTGAACGCCGATTAATAACTAATCAAAATCGAATTCTTTTTTCTTTTCAAAAAAATTAGAACGGCAAAATGTTTGAGAACATCAACCT
>JBFLWC010000164.1:0-3647 GCA_040758415.1 Bacteroidota bacterium
TATAATTGTACAATCATAATTGCTAAAGCATAGATTTAATATTGAAACGGAGGCGACAATGGCTAAAAAAACAGATAAAAAAAATGCGAAGAAAATCGCTGCAAAAGAAAAGAAGTTGAAAAAAACTGTGAACAAAACGAAGAAAGTTGTAAAGACAAACACAGCTAAACCGAAAACTAAATCAGCTCCAAAAAAGGCAGCTAAGGTTAAGAAGATTTCAAGACCTAAACACGTTGAAGTTATTTCACCGACAAAAAAAATAAAAAAGATTCAAGGTTATTCCCGCAAAGACCTTGATGGATTCAAAAAAATTATTCTTGAAAAGAGAAATGAAATTATCGAGCAGCTTCAAGCCCTTAAAGATCAGATGATGGATCCAACAACAGGTCAGTATGTAAACGAAAGTTCACCATACTCGTTACACATGGCAGAACAGGGTACAGACGCAATGGAGCGCGAGAAACTTTACCTGTGGGCTCAACGCGAAAATAAATTCCTCGGTTATCTAGATGACGCACTTCAACGCATTGACAACGGAACTTACGGCATCTGCATAGAGTGTATTGACGAACCGCAGCACTTATGCCCGACGTGTCCGCTTATACCAAAAGGAAGACTTGCTGCAGTTCCGCATACACAGCATTGTTTGCAAGTAAAACAAAAAATGAAATCAACATAAATTCCAATTCAGAATTGAGAGAAAAATTTGAAAGTATTATTTGCTACTTTGTTCATTGTCATTACAGACCAGATAACAAAATTATTAGTGAAAGGTGGAACAATTCCTTTGCTGAATTTGAAAGTGGAGGGGATGCGTTATGGAGAAAGCATAAATGTGATTGGGGATTTTTTCAAACTCACATTTGTTGAAAATCCAGGAATTGCTTTCGGCATTAGCGTAAACGGAACTTCAAAGTTACTGCTGTCAATATTTTCAATTCTTGCCAGCATTGGAATTTTTTATTACTTGTGGAAATCGAGAGAACAAAAATTGGTTGTTCGTATAGCGCTTGCTTTTATTCTTGGTGGTGCTATAGGCAATTTAATTGATAGAACTTTTTATGGAGTATTTTACGGATATTCGCCACTCTTCTACGGACGTGTTGTTGATTTCTTCAATGTTGATTTCTTCGACTTCACAATTTTGGGAAGAACTTACGAACGCTGGCCCATCTTTAATATTGCTGATGCTTCAGTTACTATCGGCGTTATTCTTTTGCTTGTTTTTCATCGAACTCCGTCAGAAGAAACAAAAGAAAAAGCCGAGGTAAAGAATCAGATGAAATCTTACCTAACAAGTGAAACAACTTTATCTGCACAAGTTGAAACAAGCGGATTAGAAATAATCAATAACATTAATTCTCGAGAACGACGCTCCGATCTGAGTGATGATGAGAAGAACAATGGCGGAAATAATAACAGAGAAGAAAATAAAAGTTGAGATACCAGAAGGAAAGAAAAAAGAACGAATAGACGTTTTTCTCACCAACTCGATAGCAAACGCGAGCCGGTCACGAATTCAAAGACTTATCAGAGCAAACTGTGTAACGGTCAACGGAACTTTTGTTAAACCGAATTATATTATCTGTCCGAAAGATTTAATCGAACTAACCATTCCAACATTGCCGCATCCAGATAAAACTGAACCTGAAAATATACCGCTTGATATCGTTTACGAAGATGAATATCTGCTTGTTGTGAACAAACCGGCCGGAATGGTTGCGCATCCATCACTTGGAAATTATACTGGCACACTCGTAAATGCACTTCTTTATCACACAAAAAAGTTAAGTAGATTGAATAAGTTTGCCAACTCATACAATTCAGAAACAAGGAGAACCGGTGGTACAGATGAGTTTGAGAGACCAGGAATTGTTCATCGTATTGATAAAGATACAAGCGGACTTTTAATTATTGCCAAAGATGAATGGACACATGCACAGCTCGCAAAACAATTTTCTGAGCACACTGTTGAACGCGAGTACTGGGCTGTGTGCTGGGGATTATTTAAACAGAAAAAAGGTGAAGTGATTAGAAATATTGCGCGTTCAAACAAAGATAGAAAAATTTTTGCAGCGAGTTTAACGGAAGGGAAACATGCTCACACATTTTATGAAGTTTTAGAAGAGTTTGAGTTTGCTACTCTGCTTAAGTTGAAATTGAAAACCGGTCGTACTCATCAAATTCGCGTTCATATGTCTCACATAAAACACCCAATTTTTGGTGACCCAACTTACAGCGGAAGAAAAATTGTGTATGGTTCAGATTTGCCGAAAATAAAAGCACGTGTAGAAAATTTGTTGGAGATAATGAAACGTCAAGCACTTCACGCTAAAACACTAGGGTTTATTCACCCGCACACCAAAGAAAAAATTTTTTTAGTCTCGGAGTTGCCGGAAGATTTTAAGCAGTTGTTGGAAAAGCTAAAACAGTAGCTCAGATTTTTCACATAGTGATGGCTATGCCATAATCTGAGCGGATGAACAGATTACAAATCAGTTTTACAATTTGTAGCGCAGATATATTATCTGCGCAGATAGCAAATTTGAGTTACAAATTATTCCACACGGAAATGGCTTCATAAAACGGCATCAATGCGCGGGAAAGAGCGCCGTGCATATAAGAAATTGCAACACCGTAATTTACAATCGGTACATTAACAAGTCTGGCTTGTTTAATTCTAACTTGCATTGCTTTGCGGGTCATCATGCAACCACCGCAGTGAGAGAACATCAGTTTGCAGAAAAAATGACTTTACCATACTTTATAATGCTCTCAATAAAACCACTTTTATCATATTTCATTTCTAAAATAATCGGTTCGATTCTTACATCAATATCCCTTGCAAGTGCAAATAATTTACCGTTTGCTTTTAAAATATCTCCATCATAGTCATGAAGAATTACGGCTACATCTATATCGCTCTCCTTTCTCTGAGTTTTTTTTGCGTATGAACCATAGAGAATTACCTTCTGTATAGGAAATTCTTTATTGGCCAATTCTGTAAACTTTTTTATTGCTTTAATAATGTTTTTATCCATGAGTAAAATTTTTCTGTCTTTTTGAGAATAGATTTCGACCTTCTGTTTGTAAGAATTTTTTTTATTCTTTCTTTGTCTTCTGGATATCGAGCTTTTATGTTGAGCGGAATCAACTCATCAATGAATTCTTGATCTTCTTTTGCAATTTGTTCATTAAGTTTAGTAATAATCAATCCTGTTTTTTATGAGTTCTCTCATTTTATTGATCTTTTAGTTCAAGATAAAAGATTTGTATTGCTTAGTCAAAAATCTATTTTAAAATTCTATAAACTATTTTAAGATTGCGCTCCTATTTTTTAATATTATTCCACACAGCAACAGCTTCGCTAAAAGGCATCAATGCGCGGGGAAGAGCGCCGTGCATATAAGAAATTGCAACACCGTAATTTACAATCGGTACATTAACAAGTCTGGCTTGTTTAATTCTAACTTGCATTGCTTTGCGAGTCATCATGCAACCACCGCAGTGAACGATGAGTTTGTAATCGTCAAGGTTATATGGAAAATCATATCCGTTTACTATATCAATTTCTAAATTTTTTTTAGTATGAAGCCGCAGCCAACGCGGAATCTTTACACGACCAATATCGTCTTCCTGTGCGTGAT
>JBFLWC010000165.1:0-4586 GCA_040758415.1 Bacteroidota bacterium
AGACAAGGACATCATAACGTATGGCAACTGTTCCAAAAAAAATATTTAACTGGCTTGATGAACGTTATGGTTTAAACAAACTAATTGAGTTTGCCAAACACAAAACAGTGCCTGTTTACCGCGGTTCGGTGTGGTATTATTTTGGTGGAATTAGTTTGTTTCTTTTTATAATTCAGGTGCTCACCGGTATATTGCTTCTTTTATATTATAAAGCAGATGCTGCAACAGCTTATGAGAGTGTTCGCTTCATAACAACAAAAGTTCAGTTTGGCTGGTTAATCCGATCGGTTCACAGCTGGAGTGCAAATTTGATGGTGTTCTCTGTATTCGTCCACATGTTCAGTGTATTCTTTATGAAGGGTTACATTAAACCCCGCGAACTATCGTGGTACAGCGGAATGATTCTTCTTTTTCTTGCGCTTGCATTTGGATTCAGTGGTTACCTTCTTCCCTGGAACGAACTGGCATTCTTTGCTACAAAAGTTGGAACGGATATTTTAGGAGTTGTTCCTATTATAGGAAAACCGCTGATGATTCTTTTACGCGGGGGCGAAGAGGTTACAGGCGCCACACTTTCCCGTTTTTTTGGATTACATGTTGCGTTATTCCCCGGCATCTTTACAACTGTTCTAACAATTCATCTTCTTATGATTCAGCGGCAGGGAATTAGCGAGCCTGAATCTTGGAAACATTTGTCAGACAGCGAAAAAAAATACATGCCGTTTTTTCCCAACTTTGCATACAGAGATCTTCTTGTATGGCTGATAGTTCTGAACGTTCTTGCAATTCTTGCAGTCTTCTTTCCGTGGGAACTCGGGAAAAAAGCAGACCCGTTTGGATCGGCTCCTGCCGGTATTAAACCCGAGTGGTATTTCATGTTTATGTTTCAGAGTCTGAAATTCATTCCGTCTCAAGTGTTTGGAATTGAAGGAGAACTTCTTGGAATACTTTCATTTGGACTTGGCGGATTGTTGTGGTTTTTCGTTCCATTCTTTGATAAAAAAACCGAACGCGGAATACGTGCACGCGCTGTAACCTATGGCGGAATTCTAATTGTAATATTTATAATAGTGATGACGATAGTTGGTTATATACTCTCGTGAGGAAGGGGTTATGATGAAATATTATTCATTTGCTGTAACGATAGTTATTAATTTATTTTTTGCATACAACTCGACTGCCCAGAATCAACCGGATTCCATGGCAGTAATAACTAAAGTTGATCAATGCATTTCATGCCACAGAGAACAGGAAGATAAACCTTCAAAATTATTTCCCGGCGATGTTCACTTTAAAAAAGGAATTTCGTGTGCTGATTGCCACGGCGGAGATAGAACTGCGGAAGATCAGGATGCTGCAATGAATCCAGAAAAAGGATTTATCGGCGTTCCTGCAGTTGCTAAAATTCCACAGTTGTGTGGTAAGTGTCATGGCGATAAGTCTGTAATGAAGCGTTACGGCTCGCAAATTCAGACAGCGATGGTTAAAGAATATTTGAACAGTGCGCATGGTCAGAAACTTCAGGAGGGCGATACAAAAATTGCGCAGTGCGTAACGTGTCATGGTGTTCACAATATTACTTCCAAGAAAGATCTTTCATCGCCCGTCTATCCAACAAATGTTCCGAAGCTATGTGCTAAGTGCCATGCAGATGCAACCTATATGAAAACTTATGACCCGGCATTTCCGGTAGATCAGTATCAAAAATATTTAACAAGTGTTCATGGAAAGAAGAACTTAAAAGGAGATGCGAAAGTTGCAACGTGTGTAAGTTGTCATACTGCGCATGATATTCTAAACGGAAAATTTCCACGCTCGTCTGTTTATCCTGTAAATATTCCGGCAACGTGCAATCGTTGTCATGGAAACGCCGAGTACATGAAACCTTACGGAATTCCAACTAATCAATACAAAAAATATTCCGTGAGTGTTCATGGCAAAGCATTACTTGAGAAAAAAGATATTAGCGCTCCCGCCTGTAATAGCTGTCATGGTAACCACGGAGCTGTTCCGCCTGGCGTAACATCAATTTCGAATGTGTGCGGTACTTGTCATGCGTTAAACGCACAATTATTTTCACAAAGCCCGCACGAAAAAGCTTTCAAAGCAAGAAAACTTCCTCAATGTGAAACATGTCATAGCAATCACGATGTTCAACCTGTTCAATTGAGTATGCTTGGTGTTAACGAAGAAGCGACTTGCATAAAATGCCATAAATCAGATGACCCAACTAAAGGATACATTGTTGCAGCTACTATGAGAAAGATGATTGACAGCTTAAAGAGTGAACAAAAAATTGCTGAAAAATTTCTTGACCAAGCTGAACAGAAAGGAATGGAAGTTGAACAGGCAAGATTTAATTTGAAAGATGTTCGTCAAGCTTTGATTCAGTCCCGCACTGTTATTCATACTGCCGATTTGGATAAGTTCAAAGAAGTTGTAGGAAAAGGTTTAACAATTGCTTCATCTGCAAAGAAAGACGGGGAAGAAGCAGTTCATGAATATTATTACCGTAGAACAGGATTGGGTGTTGCAACGCTTCTTATTACTGTTCTTGTTATCACAGTCTATCTAAAACTTCGCAATAAAGAAAGGAGAGGAAAATGAAACGTATAATTCTTATCTGCTTTTTCTTTTTGGCAGCGGCATTGTATGCGTCTATTTTACGGCAGCCCACAGTTTTTCCAAAGGATAAAGCAACCAACGTGAACATTCCGGTAATATTGGGCGGTGATGCAAAACATCAATTTATCGGAACATCAAAATGTAAGATGTGCCATAACACAGAAAAATCCGGGCAGCAGTATAAAAAATGGCAGGAATCGAAACATGCTCAGGCATTTAAAACATTAGCTTCAGAAAAAGCAAAGAAGGTTGCTAAGGAAAAAGGTATTGAAGATCCACAAAAAGCCGATGCGTGCTTAAAATGTCATGTTGCAGGTTATAATGCACCAGCTGAACTTAAAGGAGAAAAATATTCTAAAGAAGAGGGTGTTACTTGCGAATCATGCCACGGCGCAGCCGGAGATTATTGGAAGAAAGAAGTAATGCAAGCTGCATACGATAAGAAAATTGATCCTGCTACAGTAGGGCTTCGCATTCCGGTTGAAGCTGATTGCAAGTCCTGTCATAATTCGGAAAGTCCGTTTTACAAAGAATTTAATTTTGCAGCAGCAAAAGAAAAGATAGCACATAAAATTCCAAAATAAATTAAATAAAAGAGAACCCTGATCCGCCCCGGTAGGCAGGGGCGGATTCTTCTGAAGTAAAAATGAAAAATAAGTCCGAATCCGCTTTTGGCGGACTTACGGAGAAATAATAAGGACGAAAAAGTAGGTAACGGTTTCAAACCGTTCGTTGTGTTTCTAGCTTTTCGCTACGGCTTTATGACAATTACGGATTTCCCAGTTTCAAAAATATATTGAGGTTAACAGTGAGCAGTAATAATAACACCGACAACGATAACACAATTCAAAGTTCGAAAAAGATAACACGGCGGACTCTTCTTGATTATCTGCTCTTTAGCAGCATAGCAGGATTTATCGGCGCAGTATTGTATCCAGTTGCGCGCTTCTTAAAACCGCCGGCTCAGGCAGAAGCTGTAGAAACCAGCATTAAAGTTGGTAAAGTAACCGAGATGGCGAATAATAGCGGCAAAATTTTTCCCTTCAACAATAAACCTGCAATTCTTATTAGAACGGAAGCGGGCGACCTAAGAGCGTTTTCTGCAGTTTGCACACACCTTGAATGCACAGTGCAGTACCGCGAAGATATGGGACATATTTGGTGTGCTTGTCATAATGGTCATTATGATCTTAACGGGAAAAATATTGCAGGCCCACCGCCGCGGCCGCTGCAAGAATTTCAGGTAGTAGTTAAGGGAGAAGAAATATTTGTCTCAAAGCAGGCGTAAGTACTTCAACGTAATTTCTTCTGTAGGTTCCCCTGCCAAATTTTATTTCGGAACGCTTTCTCTCTCGTGCATTAATCAGTGATTACAAAATTGCAAATTGACAAAATTACATGATTAGAAGATTATGAAACGGTTATTTATAAAATCAATTTTCACTCTTTTCGTTTTAAATACAGTTGCTTTGTCGCAGCAAGATTCAGTTATTCAAAAAATTATTGAGATTGGAAAAACAGATAATCAAGTAATGCGCCATCAAGATATAATTTGCAACCGGTTCGGCGGAAGAATAACCGGTTCGGACGGATACGAGAACGCGGCTAATTGGGTTTTGAGCGAATTGAAAAGCTGGGGATTAAAAGCCAAGCTGGATGAAGCTGGAGAAACTCCTGTAGGATTTAACCGTGGACATTGGTCTGGCAGAATGATTAAACCATCAGAAAAAATTCTTGAGTTCGGAACGCCTTCTTACACCGCTGGTACAAAAGGAGTTCAGCGCGGGCACGTTGTAATTATGCCGGCAACAAATGCACAATTTGATTCGATAAAAAATAAAATAAAAGGCGCATGGGTTTTGATTGATGGAGAAAGCAACGGTTTAGCGCGCGATCGTGATTCAGTTGCTTCTCTAACTAAAAAACTTACTTCTGCCGGAGCGCTCGGAACAATTCAATAT
>JBFLWC010000166.1:0-6091 GCA_040758415.1 Bacteroidota bacterium
ACTGTTTAGCTGGAATTTACATCCCGATTAATGAGGATTTTGGAATTACTCAACTCGAAATTATGTCCGCCGGCAAACCAGTTATTGGCGTAAAAGAAGGCGGACTTTTAGAGACAATTATTGACGGAGAAACCGGCGTAATGATTAAATCTAATCCTACGGTTGAAGATTTGATTGATGCGGTGAAAGGATTAACGCCGGAGAAAGCGTTAGAGATGAAAGAGAATTGCATTGAACACGCAAAAAAGTTTAGTTCAAAAATTTTTTTTGATAAGATTGAATGTGAATTAAACGAACTTCTTGCGCCTGGGGAGAAAAAATAATTGTGATTAAAAGATGGCTTCCGTCTTTAATTGGTTTAAGTGCGCTTGCGTTATTCGGTCGGCTGCTCGGCTTTGCACGCGAAGCTTTAATGGCATCAAAATTTGGCGCAAGCGAAATTACCGACGCATATTTAACCACACTTCTTCTATTCGATATTGCTGTAACTGCAAACTCATCAATCATATCGGGTACGTTTTCATACCTTTCCGAAATCAAAAACCAAAACAACTTTTTCTCTTCGCTGTTTAATGTCGGTTTGAAAATTTTTGGAATAGTGTTTCTTTTAGCCATGATTTTTTATCCGCTTGCAGATAAAATAATTCCGTTAGTGTTCACCCGTTCGGCGGCATCAACACAAATTGTTGTTGAGTCATCTCGCTTGCTTTTGGTACTTGCTGCTTTTATTTCTGCAAGCGGTGTGTTTTCTTCGCTGCTTCAAATGAAAGGCAGCATAACTAATCCGGGAAGATTAATAATCTTTCTAAATGTTACTTCTATTACATTCCTAATTTTGTTCACAAAATTTTTCGGAATAGTTGCACTTCCGCTCGGATTGCTTTTTGGCGGAGTTCTTTTTTTTGTTTATCAAATTTATCTGATAAAAAAAACAGATAGCCCGATCGTTCACCGCATAGAACAAAACAAATTCAATTTTGCGGCGTGGCTTATTGTGGTGATTATGGTTTACGGCAATTCGCTGCTTCCAAGCGTTTCAGGTTTGATTGAAAGATATTTTGCGTATTCATTTGCTGAAGGTACATTTTCCCATTATCAGTATGCAGTAAAAATTTTGTTGCTGCCCTTAACAATTTTCAGTTTTGCAATAAGCGCATCGCTCTTGCCTCTTCAAACGAAATCAATAAGTGAAGGAGACAAAAAAGAATTCTCGGATGCAACAAACAAAGGGGTACTTGTTTCAGTTGTAACTTCGTGTTTGTTTGCAGTTCTGTTTTATGTTTTAGCCGAACCGATCATTCAATTAATATACGAACGCGGACACTTTACACATTTTGACAGTTCGGAAACATCTCTTGCTCTGCGGATTATGTCGGTCGGTCTCATTCCGTTTTTACTCAATCCGGTTATTGCCAATATTTATTTTGCGCTAAGGTCGCTAAAAAGTTTAATCGCAATAAACCTCTTCTTTATTCTTATCCAAACAATGCTTCTCTTTTATTTATCAAAACAATTGAGCGGGATACAAGCGCTTACAATAACATGGGTAGTTATTGTTTGGATGAATAATTTCTTTCTGTTCTATTTCCTTTTTCGAAGAAAAGGATTTGCTTTAGACAAAATAGCTGTTCTAAAACTTTTGCTTGTAATTTTATGCGGCTCTGCGATGGCGTTAATTGGAAAATATTTTTCCGATTTATGGCTTGCTGATTTAACAGTTGTACAAAACGGCTTGTTGGTTTTACTAAAAACAATGTTTGCAATCTTTGTTTTATTGATTCTATTTATTAGCCTTGTTGCGGTTGTTTTCTGGGAACGGATGAGCGGTGTTGTTTCTTATTTGAAAGGATTAAGAAAATGAGACTTGTTAATGCGAAACCACCGACATGTGTCGGGGCAGGCGTGAAACCTGCCTGCCGGACAGGCAGGCGCGAGACGCTAGACGTGAAAGATAAGAGCTAATCGCACGCTTTGACCGCAAAGCGAGATGAATAACCGTTCTTTGTTCTTCTTATTTCTGATTTCTGATTTCTCCGTAAGTCCGCCAAAGGCGGATTTGGACTTATTTCTCTTTTTTTTCTTTTGAAGAAATCTTTCTGTTAAGTAGGCGCAAAACCTGTTTTTCGTAACCGAGTTCTTTTATCGCATTCCAAAGAGACCTGTTCTCTTCAATCAAATCATAATTGCGGGCTTTAACTTTTTCCAGTTCTAATTCTAACTTCTCCAATTGTTTTTCAAAATCAACTTTATATTCTGATGACGGTTCTTTTACCAGATTAGCTTCTCTTGTATTTATCGTTGTGCCGTTTAATAACCAATTTATGTCGCATCCAAGATCCGATAATTTTAGTAGGTATTCTCCGCCAATAAAACTCTTACCTGAAAGATATGGGTTTAGCCCCTGCCTGTCTTTCATGCCTAAAGCACGTGATAACCCTGCTAACCCATTAAATTTTTTTTCTGCAAAGTTCTTCAATCTGAACGCTATTTCCAGCTTTTTATTCATAGTGAAAAAATATATTCACTTTTCTCTTGACAGTGTGAAAATGTTTATTTACATTCTCTTTGTGATTTCAAAGGGTTTTATAATCAAATGAAACAAAGCAAAACAAATATTAAAGTAAACAACCTAAAAGAGAAACGCAAACTTGCTGAAAAAGGGAAGAAACTTATCCCGCTAAAAGTTCAGATTGCTGCAATAGAAAAACTTGGAATAAAAAATTACATCAAAAAACTTGCTGAACATTTTGAAGTAACCGACCAAACAATTCGCAATGCTTTTAACGGCAATGCCAATGCAAAGTTGTTTGAAATAAAAAATTATTTGAAGTCAATTGATAAGTCCTTCTAAACCTGCCAGCTCGTTCCGACTTCGTACCTTGAAAAGAGGGAAGGTAATTTTACTGAAAAAATATTCGGCTTCTTTACTCGGCAATATTTATATTATGAGCGGAATTGAAGTTGAAAAAATAGATGAACGAAAATAAGCAACACTATAATCGAACCGGGAAGCAGGAAGATCCATCCTCTCAAACGGGAAAGGACAAAATAGCTATACAAAAAAATGTGGATGGAAATATTAACGGGCTTGTAACCGATCGAATCGAGGCGGACAAGATGCTGAGTGAAGCAAGAGATAAATATCACAACCTTTTTATGGAACTTAAAGACACCATTTACGAAAGTACACCCGAAGGAAAATTTGTTGAGCTTAATCCTGCCGGTATGGAAATGTTCGGAATAAAATCGTTAGATGAATTAAAAAATATTGACATCGCAAAAGACATTTACATTAATTCAGACGACCGCGCAAAAGCATTAAGCGAGTTTGAAAAAAAAGGATTCATAAAAGATTACGAAATAAATATAAGACGGCTAACCGGCGAAGTTTTGACAGTACTGGAAACTTCGATGGCGGTTAAAGATAAAGATGGAAAAATTATTTCGATGCGCGGAATTTTGAGGGATATAACGGAAAGAAAAAAAAACGAAGGGAAACTGAAACAACTTATCGAAAGATTAGAATATGTTAATAATCAGCTGAAGGAATCCGAGGAAGAACTTAAAAACACGAACGCGTCAAAAGACAGATTCTTTTCAATCATCGCACACGATTTACGAAGCCCTTTTAGTTCGCTTCTGAATTTCTCGGAATTTTTAATTGAAGATATTGATGAACTGTCGAAGGATGAGATAAAATCGTTTGCAGGAAAAATTAACGAAGCTGCGCGCATTGTTTTCAGCCTGCTAGAAAATCTTTTGCAATGGTCGCGCATTCAATCCGGTAAAATGCCGTATCAACCTTCCAGCTTCAACATCTTTTATAAAATTAATCAAGTGATTACACTGCTTAATAACAATTCCGATAACAAAAAAATAAAAATCATAAATGATGTTGCAGCAAATGCAATTGTCTTTGCAGATAACGATATGGTTTTTTCAGTAATTCAGAATTTGCTTTCCAATGCAATTAAATTTACTAATGAAGGCGGGATAATTATTATACGCTCTAACTCTTTGGAAAACGATATTGAAATATCAATAACTGATAACGGCGTTGGAATAAAAGAAGAAGATCTTACAAAACTTTTCCGGATTGATATTCAGTACACAACTTACGGTACACGCGATGAGAAAGGTAGCGGACTCGGTTTAATTTTATGCAAAGAGATGATTGAGCGTAATCGTGGTAAAATTAGTGTTACGAGCAAACACAGTGAAGGAACTACTTTTACTTTTACACTTCCAAAAAGTTGAGCAAACTGTTTATTTTAGTTCTATTCTATCCATTTTCTCCATACTTCCGGTTTATATCCAACTGTAACATCTTTTCCATGCCTTACAATAGGAGTTTTAAATAGCAAGGGATCATTCAACAGTTCTTCTTCCAAATCAAAAACCAGATACTGAAGATTGCGCTTTCTGAATTGTTTTCCTTGTCGGTCAATCAAATCATCAATAGGAACGACGCGTGTAATGTTTTCAAGTTCTCCCTTTGCCAGCCCTTTTTCATTTAAATCGCGGAAGTGAAATGGAATTTTTCTTTCTTTGAAATACCGCTCTGCATTCCTCGTATCGCTGCATCCTTTTGTTCCAATAATTTGAATGTTCATCGTTGTTCCATTAAAGTGTGACTTAATTATCGAGTACTCAATATTTAGTATTTAGTATCAAGCATCTAACATTCTGTTCTTCGTTAAAAAAAGACTATCAGAAAACTGATACTTTATCAAAAAACTGATAAAGAAAATCAGAACGACTTGAATTTCCCTATTGCTTTTTGTGAAGATTTTGCAAATAAACCAGCAAGAACATTTTGGTATGTTACTTGTGATAAACACTGTAAGGATTCCAAGTGAAAATTATAAAAATACTTTATCAAAAAAATGAAGACAGTCATGAAGAAAAATTTTTCATTCGTTTTCTTTGCATTGCTTTCTATCGTACTTATTCTTTTGCTGATGACTCTAATTCAATGTTCGGCTGGCTTAACAGAACCCGAAAAAAATAACGACGTTAGAGCATTATCGAAAGCCGAAGAAGATATTGTTTCGTCTTCTGCCAGCTTCGGACTGAATCTCATCAAAGAAATTTCCAAAACGGAGCCGGACAACAATGTTATCATTTCGCCGTTGAGTGTTTCTACGGCATTTGGAATGGTGCTTAACGGTGCGAACGGAAAAACCTATGACGAAATTAAATCAACACTCGGGCTGCAGAGCGGCAGCCTGTCAGGTGTTAATCAAGCATACCAAAGTTTGAGTGAGTTGCTAACCCAAATTGATCCGCATGTAATTTTTGAGTCCGCAAATTCCATCTGGTACAGACAAGGAGTTACCTTTGAACAAAGTTTTTTTGATGTGAACAAAAAATATTTTGATGCGTTGGTGCAGGAACTTGATTTTGCAAATCCGTCATCAGTTGACATAATAAACAACTGGGTGAGGGAAAAGACAAAGGAAAAAATAAAAAGTATTATTGATCAAATTCCGCCCGAAGCGGTAATGTATCTCATCAATGCAATTTACTTTAAGGGAACATGGCTCTATACATTCGATAAAAACGCAACCAAGGAAGAAAATTTTTATGTCACCCCGGATAATTCCGTAAAGTGCATGATGATGAGCCAAAAAAGTAAATTCAATTATTACAGTGCTGAAGACTATCAGGCGATAGAGCTGCCTTACGGCAACGGTGATTTTAGTATGCTTGTAATTTTACCTGCAATGAATAATAACATCAACGCATTTGTTAATCAGATGGATGAAAAATTTTGGAGCTTACTCTTAGATAATATGAAAGAACGGGAGGTAAATCTTTGGCTTCCGAAATTTGAACTTGAATATAAGATCAAGCTTAACGATGCTCTAATAGCAATGGGAATAAAAAGTGCGTTCGACCCGTACAATGCGGATTTTTCCAAAATGCGGAAGGAAAAAGATATTTTCATTTCCAGAGTGCTTCATAAAACTTATATAAAAATTGATGAAGAAGGAACAGAAGCTGCAGCAGTTACAGCAATTGAGATGGGCACAACTTCTGTCGGAGGTAGCAAAGAAATTTATATGAGAGTAAACCACCCATTTATTTT
>JBFLWC010000167.1:0-2950 GCA_040758415.1 Bacteroidota bacterium
ATCCGGCACAGCCGGATTTTTTGTTTTAAAGGAGTAATTATGTAAAACGGAAATTTGAAACTCGCAATTCAAAAGAGCGGACGGCTGACTGAAAAGTCGCTGCAGCTTTTACGCACGTGTGGATTGGACATCGAAAACTATTCGGATCGTCTCATCGTCTCGGCGCGGAATTACGATCTGGATCTGCTCTTCCTGCGTGATGACGATATCCCCGAATATGTTCAAGACGGTGTTGCTGATATTGGAATAGTTGGTGAAAATGTTGTTATAGAAAAAGAAGCTGATGTTGAATTGATTAAGAAACTCGGATTTGGAAAGTGCAAAGTTATGATTGCGGTACCGGAAGATGAAAAGATATCTGAACTGAGTGAATTAAATGGAAAGCGTGTTGCAACCTCTTATCCGAAAATTCTTTCTAACTTTTTCCGCAGTAATAAAATTGATTCCAAGATAATTCAAATCAGCGGTTCTGTAGAAATTGCGCCATCGTTGGGGATAGCCGATTACATCTGCGATATAGTTTCTACCGGCAACACTCTAAAACTAAACAAGCTCAAAAAATTTACAAATGTTTTTGACTCCGAAGCTGTTTTAATCGGTAACAAAAATTTTGAGAAGAATTCAGAAAAATTTTTGAGATTGAAGAATCTGATCTCGCGCATCGAATCGGCACTAAATGCAAGGAGTTCTAAATACTTGATGATGAACATTCCAAAATCTGCTCTGGAACAAATCCGGGAAATTGTTCCTGCTTTGAACAGCCCGACAATCCTTCCCCTTGCTAATGAAACGATGCTTGCGGTGCATGCTGTAATTCCATCGGAGATGTTTTGGGAAATTCAGGAAGATTTACACGCAGCCGGCGCGTCCGGAATTTTATTAATGCCAATTGAGAATATGATCCTATGAAAATCTATTCAATAAATAATATGTCGCAGAAAAAAATGAACGAACTATTCCGCAGGCGCGCGATAGATACGGAAAAAATTTTTGAGATTGTAAAACCGGTTGTTGAAAACGTTAAGCGGAATGGCGTTCAAGCTGCCTTAATGTATGCAAAAAAGTTCGATAACTTTGAAGGCGAATCAATTTTAGTTACGAAAAAAGAAATAGACAAAGCAGAAAATTTTTTGGACAACTCTGCAAAGAAAGCTATCCTTACCGCTTCAAAAAATATTGAGAAGTTTCACCGCAGACAAATTCCGAATAGTTATGAAATTGAAACGATGTCAGGTGTAAAATGTTCAAGAGAATTTTGTGCAATTGAAAATGTTGGGTTGTATGTCCCGGGCGGAACTGCTGTGCTGCCTTCAACAATGCTGATGCTTGGAATACCCGCGCGTCTTGCCGGATGTAAAAGAATTGCGGCTCTATCGCCAACAAAAAAGGAAATTAATCCGGCAGTTTTATTCGCAGCAAAAATTTCCGGCGTTAATGAGTTTTATAAAATTGGAGGTGCGCACGGAATAGCTTTAATGGCTTATGGCGACCGGTCAATTAAAAAAGTTGATAAAATTTTTGGACCCGGCAATCAATTTGTTACATCGGCAAAAATTTTAGCCGCTATAGATCCGCAAGGCAGCGCCATTGATATGCCTGCCGGACCGAGCGAGCTTTTAGTAATAGCTGATGAAAATGCAAACTCTTCGTTCGTCGCAGCAGATTTACTTTCGCAAGCCGAACACGGAATTGATTCGCAGGTAATTCTTTTAACAACAAGCAAGAAACTTGCTGCTGAAGTTCAAAGTGAAATTAAAAGTCAGACAAGATATTTAACGAGAGGCAATTTTATTAAAGGTGCTTTAGATAATTCATTTATTCTTTTGGTTAATTCGATTGAACAGGCAATCGAAAAATCCAACTGTTATGCACCGGAACATCTAATAATGAATGTTAAGCGGGCAGAACAATACAAAAAGAAAATTACAAATGCCGGTTCAGTATTCTTTGGAAATTACTCTGCCGAAAGCATCGGTGATTATGCATCGGGAACAAATCACGCGCTTCCAACTTACGGTTACGCAAAATCATTCGGTGGAATTTCTGTAGAATCATTCATGAAGACAATTACATTCCAAAAAATAAATAGAAAAGGTCTTGAAAATATTGCTTCAACCGTAATCAAGATGGCTACTATAGAAAATTTGGATGCACACGCAAACGCAATAAAAATAAGGTTGGAAAATGAATATTGATTCCTTAGTTAGAAAAAACATTCTAAAGTTAAAACCGTACACATCTGCGCGCGGAGATTACTTAACGGGAATTCTGCTTGATGCAAACGAAAACAGTTTCGGCTCTGTTGTTGAAGATAAATGGAACATCGAACTGAATCGTTATCCGGATCCGTCTCATAATAGTCTGAGAGAAGAACTGTCCAAATATTTGAAAGTAGGGAAAGAAAATTTATTTGTCGGCGTTGGCTCGGATGAAATAATTGATTTGATAATAAGAATCTTTTGTGAACCGAAAATTGATAACGCAATAACATTAGAGCCGACTTACGGCATGTATAAAGTTGCATGCGATGTTAATGATGTTCCGGTAATTCCTGTTATGCTCAATAAATTATTCCAGCTCGATCTTGATGAAGTTTATGATGCAATCACAAAGAACACGAAACTTGTTTTTATCTGCTCGCCTAATAATCCCACCGGAGGCATAATTGATCATAAAAGCATTTTAGAGTTAGCAAAAAACTTTAACGGAATTGTTGTTGTTGACGAAGCTTACATTGAATTTGCAGAAGAGCACTCGTTGATAGAAGTGGTTCAAGAATATTCCAACATTGTTGTGGCAAGAACATTTTCGAAAGCATGGGGACTTGCAGGGGTGCGCTGCGGCTATTGTGTAACTTCGCCGGAAATTACCCGACTGCTATACAAAATCAAATTGCCCTACAATATCAATAAGCTCACCTCGCAAGTTGTTCTTAATGCACTAAAAAATT
>JBFLWC010000168.1:0-3470 GCA_040758415.1 Bacteroidota bacterium
AGAGACATTAATACAGCATCCCAGCGTGCCCAGTCTTGAGTTCCACCCACCCATTTATCTGGAACATCAAAACCTATGTAGAGATAATTTTCTGAAGCGAGGAATTTTACAGTAGCATTAGTAGGGTCTGTATAAACATCCGGACCGGCTTCGGGGCGCCAGCCGCTTGTTGGTAAACCTGCGCTTTCCCCATACTTAATTGTAAGCTGCTCTGCTTTTGCCCAGGCAGTTTCATCAAGTTTACCATCAAAATTAATTGTTCCTCCCGGAACTGTTCTTGCCCAAATTACATCAGTCCTTTTAGGACCCTGGGCATAAATGGTTGACTGCACTAAAATTAAACAAGCAGCAACCGCGAAAAGGTAAGCTAACTTTTTCATAAAGGTGCCTCCTTATGATTTTTGTTATTAGTTATGTAATCAGGAATATGTTCAGAAAATTCTACCCAAGAATTACCTTGACGTTTACAAATTCTTTTTTAACCGGTTTAATCGAGTTAGAATTCAATTCAACTCCATCAACTATTATTTTTTTCACACCGTATGAAACTGCAGTTTCATTTTTTACTTCGATGTAGTAAACTGTTCCTCTAAAAGTTCTCTTTACTTTGTACATTTTCCATTCTTTCGGAATGCAGGGGTCAATTATCAACCCCTCTTCGCTTGCGCGCACGCCAAGTACCCAATCAACAATAATCTTTTGAAACCACGATGCCGAACCAGTGTACCATGTCCATCCGCCCATTCCATAATTAGGAGAATCGGGACCATCAATGTTGCCGGGTGTTACGAACGGTTCTGCAGCATATTTTTCGGGATTCATTCCGTTATAAATCGGGCAGAGACGTTTGAGCGCTTCGAAGGTATTATCAGAATCTTTCATCAGAGCATAAGCCCAAATTGCCCATGCAGCAGCGTGTGTGTAAACACCTCCGTTTTCGCGCCGTCCGGCAGCATAACGCGATAGGTAGCCAATATACTTATCGGGTTTTGTGTAGGCGGGTTGAAGAAGAAGCGCACCATTATTTCTAAGAAGATGTTTTGATACGGAGTTCATTGCAATTTTTTTTCTCTCCTCCGTTGCAATGCTGCTGATTACACTCCACGTTTGCGCATTCAAATAAATTTTTCCTTCTTCATTTTCTTTACTGCCTATCTTTTCACCGTTGTCTTTTGTAGCTCTATAATACCACTCTCCGTCCCACGCGTGTTCATTAAATGATTTTTTCAGCTCGTCAGCTTTTTTATTGTAACGCTGCTGCAAATCCTTTCTGCCTAGTTTTTCGCAAATTGAAGCGAAGCGCTGCAAGATCAGATAGAAAAATTCCGCAAGCCATATTGATTCGCCTTTAAATTCCAAACCGACTGCACTTAACCCATCGTTCCAATCTCCGGCGCCAATTAATGGTAACCCGCGCTCGCTGAAACGCATCAAAACTTTTTCTATTGCTGCAGCACAATGATCAAAAAGTGAATCATGTTTCTGAGGATTATCATAGTACGGCTCTTTTTCATCAAGGAATTTGTAGTTGGAAGTTTCATCTAAATAGTTAAAAAGAATGAACGGGAGCCAGAGTAGATCGTCTGTCATTTTTGTTGATAAACCGGTTTCACTAATCGGGTGCCACCAATGAAGAACAGTTCCGTCCTCGAATTGATGACGCGCGTGTAATCGGATTTGTTTTTCAGTTTCGGCAGGGTTAATTGGAAGAAAGACCAAACTATCTTGAAGCTGATCACGGAATCCAAATGCGCCGCTCTGTTGATAATACGCGGTGCGCGCCCACAAACGCCCTGCAATTGCTTGATAACGCAGCCAACGGTTCACAAGAAGATTTATAGCATCGTCCGGAGTTTCAACACAAAGTGTATCTAACAAATTTTCCCAAAGAAGTTTTACTTCATCGAACGCTTTTTCAATTTGCTCGTCTGTCCGGTATTTATTCAATGCACTTTCAATTTCATTCTTGTTGGGTTGGATGCCGAGATAAAACGCAGCGGTATCGGTGTCGTTCGGCGCTACTTTAATTTTTATCCTAACTGTTCCGATTGGATCATTCCACTTTCCTGTTTTATTCGAAAGAGATTCTTCAGCAATTCCTCCCGGCTTGTTCAAACTTCCGTACCGCCCAAGAAAATTCTCTTTCTCTCCTTCGTAATCAACAATTGTCTTGTTCGACGAGATGAATCCATAGTATGGATATTCAATGTTCCAGTGCCCGTGTTCACCCAAAGGAATTTCCCATAATCGTTTTGTTGCAAGCATTGCATTTATCTCTTTATGAAATTCCGTTTCGATGAATGTTTTATGAAACTCGCGGTGATGATCTGCCGATGAACCAAGACACCATTCGAAATAACTATATATAGATAGATCGAGCAGTGCGGCAGTATTGTTTGTAACTCTGAACTGCCAGATTTCTAAATTATGTTTGACCGGAACAAAAATTTTTAACTCAACAACTATTCCGTTGTATTCGGATGAAAAAATTGCGTAACCGGATCCGTAACGTGCTTCATAATTTTTTAGATCTGTTTTAGTCGGCATCCAGGTTGGGTTCCAAACTTCGCCGGTTAAGTTGTTTTTGAAATAAAAATATTTTCCCCAGTCGTCACGAATCAAATCCTGATGCCAGCGGTTAAGACGATTAAATTCCGAGTGTTCGTTCCAGCTAAATCCACCGCCCGCCTGAGAAATTACCAATCCATAAGTTCCGTTCGTAATTACATTTATCCACGGCTTGGGTGTTTTGTAATCTGTAATTACGTATTCTTTTCCGCTCTGGCTAAAATACCCGAACTTTGTTTTGAATTTTTCCATCCCTTTTTAATAACTGAATGTTGATTGAAACAGTTAACAAGATTTTCTAATTACAAGCTCTGCTGCTACTTTAATTTTTTGAGAGACCGAGTGATTCTCTCCGTTCATTTTATTAATCAAAATTTTGGAAGCGATTGTGCCAAGTTCGTCAATATGAACTTTCACGGTAGTTAACGGGGGATTCAAATGGCGCGAGATTAAGATGTCATCGAAGCCGGCAACTCCCATATCGCGCGGTATTTTTAGACCGCTGTTTGCAAGTGCATTATAACAACCTAAAGCCATCATATCGTTGCCAGCAAAGATTACTTCCGGTTTACTCTTCTGCTCAATTATTTTTAATGCAGCTGCTTCACCGCTCTCTTTTGTAAAATCGCCTTTCATCACCCAATTCTTTTTTACTTCAATTCCATAATTTTTACACGCATCGTAAAAACCTTTCTTTCTTAAAATTGCATCGTTGTTATCAAGCGGACCTGTGATGTGTGCAATTTTTTTGTATCCTCTATTTTTAATCAGATGTTCGGTCAATTCGTAAGCAGCTTTGTAGTTGTCGATGCTTACTATGTTGTAATCTCCTATTTCGCTGTCGCCGCTTATAATAACAAAAGGAACTCTTTCATGGCTCAAAGCATTTTTAATTTCTTTAT
>JBFLWC010000169.1:0-5409 GCA_040758415.1 Bacteroidota bacterium
GTAAAATCCCTGTAGCCGTTTTTTCTATAAAATTTTGTTAGTAGTTCTTTGTCTTTCTCAAATTTTTCGCGTTTGAATTTAGGTGAAGACCAAAATTTCCACCACGTTGATTCTTTTGTATCGTCGAATTGACCGCTTAATTTACTGTCGTCAAAAGCTTCGTTGCCGTTAAATTTTATACGTGCTATTGTTACTTCATCGCCTTCATTTATATCAAGTATTACAAGCGTGCGGTCTTTGATTCTTCCTACAGAATTTAGCGATGAAGTTTTATCTAAATCGTAGGTAGTTTTATATTCTTTAGAAAAATCTTTTTGGTCACGCCAAATTACAGTTATTTCTTTATCGGAAGTATCAGCTTGAAAGAAAGAGTAGTAGTGCGGAGTGATAACAGCATTGAGATATCCCTCATCCACATACAAAGCATTTATTTTGTTAATTATGCGTGTTAGTTCTTGTGGTTTTAAGGTTTGTCCGCGTACAATGTTAATTTTTTTGTTGATGTTATCTTCGCTTAACGCATCGTTTCCTCTCAGAACTATTTTTTCGAGTCGAGGATATTCTTGAATTATAATCTGAAGGAAAACGCCGTTATCAACTTTCTTTTCGATTATGATTTGAACATCCTGAAATATTCCCAAATTCCATAATCTTTTGATTGCGTTATTTGTTTGATCGCCGGGGATGCTTATTTCATCGCCTGTTTTTAAGCCGGTGTTTGCAATTATTGTTGCGGCGTCTGCAGATTTATTTCCGACAACTGAAATACCAAGAATACGGTAGTTTACCTTTTGCAGTTGAGGGTAAACTTCGGTTAATGCTATGAGTAAAAAAATTATGCTAAGCTTTAGCCACTTTTTTGGAGTGTGTTTTAACATTCTTATAGCTGCTCGATAATTGTTCACTTACTAATCCGAATCTTCTTTCGCGTTTTTGGTAATCCTTTACTGCCTCAATTAAATGCCGGCATCTGAAATCTGGCCATAAAACATCGGAAATAAAAATTTCAGAATAAGCTATTTGCCAGAGTAAAAAATTGCTGATTCTAAATTCACCGCCGCTTCTGATCAGAAGATCCGGGTCCAACATTCCGGCTGTTGAGAGATTGTTTGAAATAGTTTCTTCATCTATATCGTCAATCTTCAACCTTCCGTTTATTACTTGGTTTGTTATATCTTTTGCTGCGTTAACAAGTTCCCACCTTCCGCTGTAACTTAGTGCGAGATTCAAAGTCATCTTTGTGTTGTGAGAAGTTTTATCTAACGCAGCTTTTAGTTCGCGCTGAACAACATCGGGCAAAGAATTTGTGTCGCCTATGGTTGTCAATCTAATATTATTCGTATTGAGTTCATCGGTTTCGTTTTGCAGACTCTTGACGATCAGACGCATCAAAGTAGAGACTTCATCTTTCGGGCGATTCCAATTTTCTGTTGAGAAAGTGTAAAGTGTAAGGGTTTTTACCCCCAGTCCAACACAAGTTTCAACAGTTTCTCGAACCGAATCAACGCCTTTTCGATGGCCGGCAACGCGCGGAAGATTTCTTTTTTTTGCCCACCTTCCGTTGCCATCCATAATTATTGCGATATGCCGGGGGATGTTACCTTTTGCTTTTACATCTTCTACTAATTTTCTCTCACCCATACTTAATTTTATAGCCAACTTATCTTTGCACCCTCAAATTTTGGCTCGAAAAAATAGTTCTCGTGTGTGTAAATGTCAAGGAAAGAAGAAAAGAATCGCTTCGCTTAAAGAATAATTAGTCATTTGTCTCTTTCTATTAAAGAATTTGTAAGATAACAAAATATGGGCATCTCAAAAGCAATTATTAATGAAGTCGGTGTTTCTGTTGATAAGCTTATGGGTAGTGAGCCCGACATTATTTCCCGCTCTCTAACTCTCTCCAGTAAAAGAAAAATTTTTTTGTAGAATGCAATACGTGAGTTCGTTAATTTAGAGACACACAATTTTCTTTTTTTATGAATACCCAGCAGATCAAATTCGATAAAGAATTAATCGAGAAGAGCCGCTACGCAAAGTTCCAGGACTTCCACAATTTAATGCGGTACCGCATTCGCGATATACTTCTTGTTTCCAGCTTATATGATTCGTATATCTTTGAAGAAGACGGACGGCTTTACGAACTTATCCGTCAGGAGTATCAAGGATTAAATCTAAGCCACTCGCCGGAACTGATTCAAGTCCCCAACGGCGAAGATGCAATCCGCCTTGCTAAAGAAGAAAGACGTTTTGATTTGATCATTACTACTCTTCACATCGAAGATATGACGGCATTAACTTTTGCAAAAAAAGTAAAAGAGAGCGGACTCGAAATCCCTGTTGTGTTATTGAGCTACGATAACCGCGAGATGACCGATTTAATTTCCACCAAAGACATATCAGTTTTTGATAAGGTTTTTATCTGGCAGGGTGATTACAGAATTATACTCGGGATCATTAAATTTTTGGAAGACCGGCTTAACGTAGAACACGATACAAAATACGTTGGAGTGCAATCAATTATTCTCATCGAAGATAACATCAGATTTTATTCTTCCTACCTGCCGCTGATATACACGGAGGTTCTTAAACAATCACAAAGTTTAATTTCCGAAGGAATAAATCTCTCTCACAAATTTTTGAGAATGAGAGCGCGTCCTAAAATTTTGCTCTGCTCAAGTTACGAAGAAGCGTGGGAATATTTTGAGAAGTATGAAGAGTTTGTACTCGGCGTAATTTCGGATATTGATTTTACACACAACGGCAAACCAGACCCCTCTGCTGGAATTCTTTTTGCAAAAAAAGTAAAAGAGCGTCAACCGGATATCCCCATTCTTCTGCAGTCAACTAATAGTGAAAACGAAAAAGTCGTCTCATCAATCGGCACAACTTTTTTGGTTAAAGATTCTCCGACTCTTCTGGAAGATTTGAAAAAGTTTATGATAAATCATTTTGGCTTTGGCGATTTTGTTTTTAGGAGCAGAGAAGGAATTGAAGTTGGACGTGCTCAAAATCTAACAGAGCTGGAAGAGCAGCTTGAAATTGTTCCGGATGAAAGCATTCTTTATCACGCATCGCGGAATCATTTTTCAAATTGGCTGAAGGCACGCACAGAATTTTGGCTTGCACATCAGTTGCGCCCCAAAAAAGTAAGCGACTTTCCATCAACTGCAGCTCTGCGCAAATTATTAATTGATTACGTGCGCGAATTCAGAAAGTCGAGGCAGATAGGCGTCATATCGGATTTTAACAAAGAGACATTTGATGTAACAACAACCTTTGCGCGTATCGGCGGCGGGTCGCTAGGCGGAAAAGCCCGCGGGCTTGGTTTTGTAAACCGGCTCATAAGCAATTTTGAAATTCGTTACCGCTTTAATGATGTTAAAATTTTTGTTCCCACTGCGGTTGTTCTTGGTACTGATCTGTTCGATCAATTTTTAAGTGATAACAATTTACGCGAGTTTGCGCTTAAATCTTATGACGACAAAGAATTGATGAAAAGATTCCTTGCCGCTGAAAAATTTCCTCGGTTTGCTCTGGAAAATCTAAAATCGTTTCTTGAACTTGTAAAAGAACCTATTGCCGTTCGTTCATCAAGTCTTCTGGAAGATTCTCAAGGGCAGCCGTTTGCAGGCGTCTACGATACATTTATGCTGCCGAATAATCATCCCGATCCTGAAACCCGGCTCAAACAACTACTTCATGCTGTAAAAAGAATTTATGTTTCTATCTTCTTTCAGAAGTCAAAAGATTATATCAAGGTTACAACGTACCGTCTTGAAGAAGAAAAAATGGCGGTGATAATTCAAAAATTAGTTGGTGCAGAACACAATGGGAAATATTATCCTGAGTTCTCAGGCGTTGCTAAATCGTATAATTTTTATCCAACTGTGCCGCTAAAAACAACAGATGGAACAGCCGCTGTTGCACCGGGACTTGGTAAAGCAATTGTTGATGGCGGATTGAGTTTTAGATTCTGTCCAAAGTATCCGGCTCAACAAATGCAGAGCGGAAATATTAAAGATCTTCTAAAATATTCCCCCAAAGATTTTTTTGCTTTAGACCTTTTGGAAGAATACACGGATAAAAATATTGACGAAGAACAGTTGGTAAAAAAATATCATCTTGGCGATGCCGAAAAGGACGGAACGCTTGATTCGGTAGGTTCAACTTACTCCAAAGATAACGACACAATTTATGACGGAGTAAGAAGAACGGGCCCAAAAGTTTTTACGCTTGCACCGATCTTGAAGCAAAAAGTTTTTCCGCTTCCGGAAATTTTAGATTTGCTTCTTGAGATGGGGACGTGGGGTACCGGTTCTCCGGTTGAAATTGAATTCGCAGTCAATCTAACTGTGCCGGAAGGAAAGCCGAAAGAATTTGGTGTTCTTCAGATGCGCCCGCTTGTTATTAACAACGAAATTGAAGAACTGGAACTGGATAATTTTGAACCTCACAATTTGATTTGCAAAAGTGATCAAGTACTTGGGCATGGTGTAATAAGCTGCATAAAAAATATTGTCTGTGTAGATTTTGAAAAGTTCGACCGTAAATTCACGCGAGAAGTTGCGCACGAAATTGCGCAGTTTAATTCAAAAATGGTTAACGATGAACTGCCTTATCTATTGATTGGTCTTGGAAGATGGGGTACGCTGGATCCATGGCTCGGCATTCCGGTTACGTGGGAACAGATTAACGGCGCCAAGGCAATAATTGAATCCAACTTTACAGATTTCAATGTAACGCCTTCGCAGGGTTCACACTTTTTCCAGAATCTTACTTCGTTTAAGATAGGTTACTTCACGGTTGATAACTATACACAGCAGGGATTCATAGATTGGGATTGGCTGCAGCAACAAAATATTGCCGAACGAAAAAATTTTATAAAACATATTCAGTTAGAAAAACCGATCACCATAAAAATTAACGGACATAAGAATAAAGGAATAATTGTAAAACCATCATGAGTAAAAATACGTTTCATATTATGTTTACAATTTTGTAGATTTAGCTGTAAATAAAAAAGGAGATAAAATGGCTTCAGCAACAGTCTAAGGGGAAAGAGCAGTCTGGAATTCGACCCGCCTTAGTTCTTTCCGTTGATTTTTTTAATTATGGTTCGGCCGGATTAGCGGTTGTGATACCAATTACCTCAAAGAAAAAAGGAATTCCTCTGCATATTCCTGTTTCCGGTAAAGAAACCGGATTGAAAGTTGAGAGCTTTGTTAAGTGTGAAGATATTCGATCTATTTCAAAAGATAGATTTATAGAATATCGTGGACATATTACTAATTCACCTTACGCAGCAGAAGTATTTTTTAATGAAATTCTCACGAAGTGATGGCTTTGCCACAAATAACAAAAAACAAAAACCAAACAAGCACCAATTTTCAAATTCCAATTTCTTTAGGA
>JBFLWC010000170.1:0-2851 GCA_040758415.1 Bacteroidota bacterium
GAAGGCGAATTCTTTGACGAAATTCATAAACTCAATACAATCGCCAAAATTCTTCGCGCCAAAAGAATGAAGAAAGGAAGCATCAATTTTTATTCCCCTGAGGTGAAGTTTAGTTTAGACAAAAACGGCGTTCCTGTAGAAATCAAAATTAAAGAGGTGCGCGCAAGCCATCAACTGATTGAGGAATTTATGCTTCTTGCAAATCAAATTGTTGCGGCACACGTTAAACCGAAAGCAAACAAAAAAACTATCCCCTTTGTTTATAGAGTTCACGATTTGCCTGATAAAGAAAAAGTAGTCGAGTTTGCGCGGTTTGTAAAATCACTTGGCTATCATTTCGATCCGAACTCTGCAAACAAATCCGCACAGTTTCAGCTTCTGCTTGAAGAAGTAAAAGGCACCGAAGAAGAAGCAGTTGTAAACGAAATTGCAATTCGTTCGATGGCAAAAGCGGTTTACTCAACAAAAAATATAGGTCATTACGGATTAGGGTTTAGTCACTACACGCATTTTACTTCTCCGATACGCCGCTTTCCAGACCTAGTTGTTCACAATTTGATTTTTAAGTTCGATAAAAATAAATTAGAGCGAAATTTATTACAGCCAAACACCCCCGCTTTAACGGAAAAAGAATTAGAAGAAATTTGTAATCATTCATCTGCTCAAGAGCGCAACGCTGTAAACGCAGAACGGCTCTCCGTGAAGCTGAAACAAATTGAGTATTTGAAGAGTAAAGTGGGTGAAAATTTTCACGGTGTTGTTTCCGGCATTACCCATTTTGGAATTTTTATAGAATTAAGTCAAACTCTTGCAGAAGGGTTAATTCGTTTGCGCGATATGGAAGACGATTATTATAATTTTGATGAAAAGAATTATGCGATCAGCGGTAGAAGAACCGGCAGAAGAATTCGTCTTGGTGATAAAGTAACTGTGCGGTTAATTCGCGTTGACGAAGAAAAAAGAGAAATTGATTTTATCCTATTGGACGAGTAATCGTTAACGAAAGGTGATGATTTATGAGAAAAATTTTATATTCATTCGCATTGAGTTTTTTTTTGTCCTCAATCTCATTTGCGCAGTTCGGACAGAACAAAGTCAATTATAAAGAGCTTGAATGGCAATACATACAAACAAAACATTTCGATATCTACTTTTCACAGGGCGGAGAAAAAATTGCAGAGTTCACCGCCTCTGCCTCTGAAGACGCGCTTGCTCAAATTCAGAAAGACATTAACTATCAAATCAACAATAGAATTTCTCTTATCGTTTATAACTCACACAACGATTTTCAAGAAACAAACGTAACAGATGAATACACCGGACAAGGTACAGGCGGCTTTACCGAACCTTTTAAGAACCGCGTTGTTTTCCCTTTTGAAGGATCATACGAAAAATTCAGACATGTAATTGCTCACGAACTTGTTCACGCTGTTATGCGTGATATGTATTACGGAGGAACTGTTCAAAATATAATTTCAAGAGGCATTACACTCCAGCTTCCACTTTGGTTCTGGGAAGGCAGCGCTGAATATCTTTCGCAGGGTTGGGAAACGAAAAGCGATATGTTCATTCGCAATGCAGTAATAAGCGAAAACCTTCCGGACATCAATTATCTCGACGGATATCTTGCCTATCGCGGAGGTCAAGCACTTTTCAGATTCATTGCAGAAACTTACGGGCGACAAAAAATAGGCGAGTTGATGAACAAGATTCAAAACCTTAGCTCGCTTGAGCCAGCTCTTAAAGCAGCAATTGGTATTGGTTTGGAAGACCTGAACGAACGCTGGAAAAAAAATTTGAAGAAAAAATATTGGCCCGATGTTGCAACTCTCAAAGACCCAGACGAACTTTCTAAACGATTGACTGATAATAAAAAGGTCGGCGGTTTTTATAACACAAGTCCGGCTCTATCTCCTCAAGGAGATAAAATTGCATTCATATCCGACCGGGATATTTATCTTGACGTCTACATTATGGATTCACAAAACGGGAATGTAATGAAGAGAATTGTAGAGAGCGGCAAGACACAAGATTTTGAGGAACTCACGGTTTTGCATCCTTCTCTAAGTTGGGCGCCGGATAACAAACGTTTAGCACTTTCATCCAAAGCGGGCGGTTTTGATGTTATCACAATTATTGATTCTGAAACCGAGAAAAGTTATGAACTTCCGTTCCAACTACCGGGTATCGAGTCCGTAAATTGGTCGCGGGATGGAAACAAGTTAGTGTTCTCCGCTCAAAACTCAATTCAATCAGATCTTTATATTTACAATTTCACAACGCAGCAGCTTACGAATATTACCAATGACATTTACAGCGATTCGGAACCTGTGTGGACGCCGGACGGCAGAAGAATAATTTTTTCTTCAGACCGCGGCAGCAATTTAACTCAAACTATTCCTACAATAGATTTTATGATGTACAACCATAATTATGAACAACTGGATCTTTATTCGATTGACATCGAGAGCAAAAAAGTTGACAGGATTACAGACTGGGATTTAAGCAGCGAGAAATACGCTGCTGTTTCTGCCGATGGCAAAGAAATTCTTTTTGTCTCAGACCGTAATGGAATTAACAACATCTACAGAAAAAAAATTAAAACTTCGGAACAAGAACCTGTTAAGTCGTCTCTCGATTACAAAGCTGTTGCTCTAACAAATTCCCAAAGCGATCTCGGTCAACTTTCTCTTTCATACGATGGAAAGAAATTAGTCTTCACAGCTCTATATAATCTTGGTTACAATATTTTTCTTGTTAACAATCCTTTTGAAATGAAATCTGATGTTGACTCATTGAAGCTTACCGATTTTATGCTAGAGTTAGTAAAATCTAGAAAAAAAGAGGAATC
>JBFLWC010000171.1:0-2584 GCA_040758415.1 Bacteroidota bacterium
AACTACAATAAGATATAAATAATGGAAAACTTATGAAAAATCCGTAATTGTCATATAACTAATGCGAGACGTGAAACGTAAGACTGCCGGCAGGCGTAAGAAATAAGAAGTTAGTTTGTCATCACTCATTTATCATTCGTACTTCGTACCTCGTACTTCGTACTTTTAAAGACATAAGATAATTGTCTTCTCCAGAGATTCTTGTTTCAATTTTGGGTATTTTTCGTATAGAATTTTAACAATATTAGAGAAAGAAATGGCAGAAGAGAAATTAAAATTAGAAGACTTGCTCGGCGGTGTTTCGAGAGCAGAAGAAGTGGAGCGGATTGATTACGTTGCAATAATTGGCGGCGGAATAATGGGGCAAGGAATTGCACAAACTGTTGCAAATGCAGGTTTGGATGTTCTGCTTGTTGAAAGAAATGAAGAACAATTAGAAAGGGCGCAGGAAGGTCTTAAATCTTCTATGGAACGTGAGATAGCCCGCTGGGCAATGACTCAGAGTGAATTGAAGTCGGTTTTAAGCAGAATCAAATGGACAACAGAACAAAGTGAAATTCCCGAATGTGATCTTGTAATTGAGGCGGTTGATGAAAAATATGAACTAAAGAAAAAAATTTTCAGAGGTTTGGATGCAATTGCAAAACCGGAAACCATCTTTATATCGAATACGTCAACTCTTAGCTTGACTAAAATTGCAGAGGTTACAAACCGACGGGATAAAATTATTGGTATGCACTTTTTAAATCCGGTGCCTAAGGTCCCGCTTGTAGAGCTTGTTCGCGCTCTAGATACATCCGACAAGACAGTAGAGACAATTAAAAAATTTGCATCGAAAATTGGAAAGACCGCAGTAGAAGTTTACGAGTATCCGGGATTCGTAACAACGCGTGCTATTGTTCCGTTGCTCAACGAAGCGATGTACATTCTTCTAGAAGGAGTTGCGAGTGCAAAAGATATTGACACTGCAATGCGACTCGGTTACAATTTTAAAGTTGGTCCGCTTGAAATGGCAGATGCAATGGGGCTTGATGAAGTGCTTGCATGGATGGAGACTCTATGGTCTACATTGGGCGAACCAAGATATCGCGCATGTCCTATTCTTCGTAAACTTGTACGCGAAAGAAAACTTGGGAAAAAAACAGGCGAAGGATTTTTTAAATACGATTCTGACGGAAAAGTAATCAACTAAATTTATGGGGATCTATCCCTTCTGGAGAGGAAAAAATGAAAGTTCTAGTTCTAAACTGCGGAAGTTCGTCAATAAAATATCAGTTCATAGATACAACGTTAGGAATTGCACTTGCTAAAGGATTGGTAGAACGAATTGGAATGTCGAGCGCAATCTTAACGCACATTCCGCACGAAAAAGAAAAAATTAAAATTGTAGGTGAAATTCTTGACCACTCGATTGCAATTGAATATGTGATAGCAGTGTTGCTTTCGCCTAATCACGGAGTGATAAAAGATAAAAAAGAAATTGATGCTGTCGGTCATCGTGTAGTTCACGGCGGAGAAACATTTTCTGGGTCTGTTCTCATCACCGATCAGGTTATGAAAGCATTGAAAGACAATATTGAACTGGCGCCGCTTCACAATCCTCCAAATATTAAAGGCATTCAAGCAACAAAAGATCATTTGACTCAGACCCCTCAAGTTGGTGTATTCGATACTGCGTTTCATGTAAAGATGCCGCCGCGTGCTTACCTTTATGGAATTCCGTATGAACTTTATAAGAAATATAAAATTCGTCGTTATGGTTTTCACGGTACGTCGCATCGTTATGTTTCTCAAAGAGCTGCCGCAATGCTTGGCAAGCCAATTGAACAATTAAAAATCATCACTGCCCATCTTGGTAACGGCTGTTCTATGGCTGCTGTAGACTGCGGGAGATCGGTTGATACAACAATGGGGTTTACACCGCTTGAAGGTTTGATTATGGGAACAAGAAGCGGCGATATGGACCCTTCCGTAATTCTTTATATCATGGCAAAAGAAGGATTATCACTCTCTGAAGCAAATACGCTTCTCAACAAACACAGCGGGTTGATTGGAATTAGCGGTGAAAGCAGTGATATGCGTGAGATTGAAGAAGCAGCGGGCGAAGGGAACAAAAAAGCAAAATGCGCATTTGATGTTTTTACTTATCGAATTAAAAAATATGTTGGTGCTTATGCTGCTGCAATGGGCGGGCTTGATGCTTTGGTTTTTACCGGCGGGATCGGTGAAAATTCAGAAATGGTTAGAAAAGATGTTTGCTTCAATATGGATTTTTTGGGTGTTACTTTAGATGAGAATAAAAATCGAAACCTAAAAGGTGAATGTGAAATTTCAGCGCATGGTTCTAAAGTAAAAGTGCTGAGAATTCCTACAAATGAAGAATTGGTAATTGCTCTCGATACAGAACAAATTGTGAAAGAACAACTAGTTGCAAAAGAAGCTGCGAGTGCAAATTAATAATTCACCTTACGCAGCAGAAGTATTTTTTAATGAAATTCTCACGAAGTGATGGCTTTGCCACAAATAACAAAAAACAAAAACCAAACAAGCACCAATTTTCAAATTCCAATTTCTTTAGGAAATG
>JBFLWC010000172.1:0-6631 GCA_040758415.1 Bacteroidota bacterium
ACGAGAGAATGAAAGTTGAAATGCCGGCAAGATACGGTGATGTGGGATGGTATATTGTTCAGATTTCTGATCCGGCAAAGTCAGCACAAATTTCTGAACAGATTGATGCTTTATTCAAAAATTCCCCTGCAGAAACAAAAACTGAAACGGAACGCGCTTTCGCTCAAGGATTTCTTGCATCTACAAGCGCAATTATTACTGCAATGAATGTAATGTCTTTTGTGATCGTTGGAATTATTATGCTTGTTCTTGGCAACACTATGGTAATGGCTGCGCGTGAAAGAACAAGAGAGTATGCTGTGCTTAAGACTCTTGGTTTTTCAGGACTTCACTTAACAGGTTTGATCCTTGGCGAGTCAATGCTAATCTCCTGCCTTGGCGGTGGAATTGGTTTGTTGATTACGTTTCCAATAGTTGCAGGATTTGAGAAAGTTATACCAAAAGGATTTTTCCCTGTATTCCAGATTGAACCGATAACAATTGCATTTGCTGTTATTGCTTCACTTCTAATTGGTTTTGCTGCGGCAATCTTTCCGATTCAGCGCGCACTTAATACAAAAATTGTTGATGGATTTAGATTTGTAGGATGATGCTTTACTTACAAAGAAAATTCAAATCCGCCTCCGTCTCCGTCATCCGTCAACTGACGGAGACGGATGACGGATGGCGGACCGAGCACAAAATCCATCCCGCCACTTGTGGAATTGAATTTTGCCCGCCAGCCGGCGGATTGGGGTTTTGGATTTTAGATATTGAGGAGAAAAATGAAGATTCCTTTCAAATACGTAATTCGAAATTTTAGAACAAGGAAACTCACATTAGTAATTACCATATCAGGTATTGCGTTGGTTGTGTTTGTCTTTGCTGCTGTTTTAATGATGGCATACGGAATTCAAAAAACTTTGATTGCAACCGGTTCGCCGGATAATGTGATGGTTGTAAGAAAATCTTCCAACGGAGAAATCTCCAGCATTATTGACGGTGATACGCGAAGCGTAATTAAGACGCTTCCTTACATTGCTAAAACTTCAGACAGCCGACAAATTATTTCTGAAGAACCGGTTGTTATTATTAATCTTGAAATCAAAAAAGGCGGGATGAGTAATGTAACTGTGCGCGGAGTGTCGCAAGAGGTTACAGTTCTTCGTCCGCAAATAAAGATTGAAGAAGGAAAAATGTTCAACCCTTCTTTGCGCGAGTTAATTGTTGGCGAAGCAATCGCAAAAAAATTTGTCGGCGCACAAATAGGAAGTAAAATCAGATTTGCCGGAGATAACTGGACAATTGTTGGTTTGTTCAAATCAAATGGAAGCGGATTTGATTCTGAAGTTTGGGGAGATGCAAATCAATTATTGAATGCGTTCAACCGCGGCAACTCTGTTTCTACACTTACATTCAAGTTGAATAAAGAAAACAGTTTTGAAGAAGTCAAACGTTATTTTGAAACCGAGCGCAGGCTGCAACAATTTGAACCGAAGATTGAACAGAAATTTTTTGAAGAGCAATCCGAGCTGATGGCAACGTTCATTCGTATACTCGGAATTTTTATTACAATCATTTTTAGTTTTGGCGCTACAATTGGCGCAATGATTACGATGTATGCTGCAGTTGCCAATAGAACTATTGAAATTGGAACAATGCGCTCGCTCGGTTTTTCGCGGAGAAGTATTCTAACAGCATTTTTAACCGAAGCACTTTTCATCTCGCTTATAGGCGCTGCTATTGGATTATTTTTTGCCTCCTTCTTACAATTTTTCTCAATCTCAACATTAAATTTCAGTTCATTTGCCGAGTTATCATTCTCGTTTGCATTATCTCCGTCAATTATAATTTCATCACTTATCTTTGCTGTGATGATGGGTTTCATCGGTGGATTTTTACCTTCCGTCCGTGCGGCAAGATTGAATATTGTCAATGCTTTGAGAGGAGGGTAAGCTCTTTGAACAAGCGGTATTGCACCTCACCGTTACTTGTCTGGATTATGGTAAAAAAAACAGAGAATGATAAGACTGAAATATTGGGAGATGGAATAAAAGAAAAAGTACGAAATACGAAGTACAAAATACAAAGTACGAAGTATGAACTTGTTCCCCTTAGACGGATAGCAGCCGAATCTGATAGTTGACGGCTGAGAGCGAGAAGATTTTTTTTCGTAAATTATCGGTAGTCATTTATGCAAAATCAATCTATCAATGACAAGTCTACAAAAATATATTGCACGAAAAAGTTTTGTCGGGCTTGCTGTAATCATATTGGGGTTAGCAGTTGCACTCATTTTTACAGGATTAAACAGAAGCGTTAACCAAACTATTTCTAATTTTTTCCTTTCTATCAGCGGTGAAAAGCAACCCGATTCAAATATCGTCATCATTCATATTGATCAAAATGATATTCAAAAACTTGGTGGCTGGCCTCTAAAGAGAAGTTACTACGCATTGTTGATTGGTAAGTTAACAAGTTTACATGTTGCAAAGATCGGTATCGAAGTTTTACTTTCGAGCAACGCTGCAATGCAGGGGATTTACAATGAATTACTAAGTGAAGAACTGAAGCGGTCCGGCAGAGTTGTTCTTTCATCTATTGTAAGCAAAGAGGGCGATAAGTTTGATAAAGATTCTATTATCTACTCGCAGCCCAAAGCCAAAAATCCTGAATTGCAGTCCGGACATCTTAACTATATTTCAAAGAACGGAATCTATATTCCAGCAGAAATTAGAGTCGGTAACAAGAAAGAAAAAGCATTTGCAATAAAACTTGCTGGCAAGAATTCTTCCGATCCTTTAATAAAAGTAAACTTCTATACTTCGTGGAAAAAATTTAAGAATTATTCTTTGATTGAATTCTTCCGGATGGTTGAAGAAAACAATCCTCAACTTGCAAACTTCAAAAATAAAATTGTAGTTGTAGGTATTAGTGATCCATCAATTGCAAAAACAATCCGAACATTTTATGACGATGAACTCCCCGGTGTTGGTCTTCACGCAATTGTGCTGGATAATATTTTAACAAACAGATCGCTCAACTATAAAGCCGCATCAATTCTCACGTTTATTTTTTTAATAGTTTTATTAACATTGACGCAGTTTAAATATCGTTTTCCTTTCTACTATATAATTGGTTTTGCTTTTGCCGGTTATTTGATTCTCTCGTTTATATTTTTTTCTCTTTTCAATGTAGAAATAAATCATACCGCATTAGTGCTTCCTCTTTTTTTGCTGGGTGTTTTAGAAATTTTTTATATGATATCGGAAGGTAAAACCAAATTGAGTGAAAGCTATAACGAATCTGTAGTTTTGCGCTTGGCTCTCAACAAGAAAGAAGAACGGCTTGAAAAACTTCAAGAAGAATTTAAGAGATGCACCGAGACATCTCAGAATGAGCTTAACAAAAAAATTAATCTGCTCAAAGAAGAAATTTTACGACTAAAAAAAATTCAGAAGGAAGATGAAGAAGTTACGCCGGTAATTTCTCAAACTGATGTGAGAAACTTTCACGGCATCGTTTACAGAAGTGAAAAGATTGAGAATGTTGTAAACACAATTCAGAAAATTGCACCGTATGATGCAACGGTTTTAATTCTTGGTGAAAGCGGCAGCGGAAAAGAATTAGCTGCGCATGCAATTCATAATCTTAGCAGAAGAAAAGAGGAAAATTTTATTGCAGTCAACTGTGCTGCACTTACAGAAACGCTTTTAGAAAGCGAATTGTTTGGTCATGTAAAAGGTGCGTTTACAAATGCAATTGCAGATAAAAAAGGGCGGTTCGAGCTTGCAGACAACGGCACAATCTTTCTCGATGAAATCGGAGAAACATCAGAAAATTTTCAGGCAAAACTTTTGCGTGTTATTCAGTTTGGAGATTTTGATAAAGTCGGTTCGGCGCACACACAGCATGTTAATGTTCGAATAATTGCCGCCACAAATAAAAATCTTGAAAATTTAGTGAGAGAAAAAAAATTTAGAGAAGATTTGTATTATCGTCTCAACGTTTTAAAGCTAGAACTTCCACCGCTGCGCAGAAGAAGAGAGGACATCGAAATACTGGCAAACTGGTTTGTAGGACGTGAAGACGCTTCAATAAAAATCTCTAAAGCTGTTATGGAAAGTTTGACAGCGAACAATTGGAAAGGGAATGTGCGCGAACTAGAATCTGTTATTAAGCGCGCAGTTATCTTTGCAAAATCCGAAAAACGAAATATCATTAAAGTATCCGACCTACCCGGTGAATATCAGCTGTACGATAAAACAAATCTCGAAGATTTTATTTTAGATTCATTGCGTGCAAAAGATTTTTCTCACTCGTCAATCAACGAGACTGCAAAAGAACTTGGCAATCTCAGCCGTACAATTGTTTCGGAGAACTTGCGCGGAATTTTTTTCAAAACTTTTGTATCAAACTCATTCATTCTCGAAGATGCGATTAAAGAAATAGCTGCAGCTGAAAATAGCGAAGTAGAAGAAAGAATAAGAAATAAAGCTGTAACTTATCTTGAGAACATCGAAAATGATTTACACAAAGCACACGGTAAAAATTTTGATAGGATTAAATCGGCTTTCAGTTCCAAGTACCGCAATTTGCCGTCAAAGTATCATCAATATCTTGATGAAGTAATCAAACATTTATTGGAAAAAGTGCCTGAACAAATCTCTTCAGGCATCTGAAATGAGATTTCAGGCATATTTATTATGATCAGCAATAAGAAAACGAGTTGTAATAAGAATATTTTTAATTGGCACGATAACTGAGACCTCCAAGCCAAACTCAAACAATCAAAAAGGAGGAACAAAATGTTGAACGAAGTAAAATCCCGCATTGCAGGTGTGAATGAAATAGCCCGTCTCGTTTTATCGGGAAAACGAAGCATCTCTTATCTTTTATCACTAAGCGCAATCGCGTTATTTTTATTGACAGCTGCAGGTTGTAACCAGGAAGGCGCTATAGTAGATCCCGCTCAAAACCAAAACTTAAATGTAGCTCTCCAGAAAATTACTGATAATGATGAATCAATCAAATCATTCAAGCCAAATTATAATGAAGAGCAGGCGATAAGTTTTTTAGGAGTATTGGGAAAAGAAATTTATCCGCTCCGCGTTGGACAAGCTCTGAAGTTAGTTGACCGTAATCTAACAATTCAATACGATACTGAAACGGCTATAGGAACTTTAGTAGAAAAATTTGACGGTGTTCTAATAATTTCAGGTTCCTTCAAGCAACCTGAACCAAATAAACCGACACCTACAGACACAGTAATCAGTAAGAAATTTTCAACTGTTATAACAAGATTAATTAAGTATACAAAAGTATCCAACACCGGCGATAATTTAGTTGATTGGAAAGTAGCAGGCGTTTCACTTCCTGCCGGCGGAACCGAAACAGATAACATTCAGATTACTAAACTAACTTTAGCTACTCAAGACGGAACGACTTTAGAGATCACGAATCCTAACGAATTCTTTTTTGACAGAGGATTTATGAACGGTTACGGAATGGGAAGCTACGGCAATGGTGGAATGATGGGCGGTGGTATGGGAAACAACGGCAATGGCGGAAGAGGTAATAATGGTAACGGAGGTATGGGCAGTGGAATGGGAAATAATGGTAACGGTATGGGAAGCGGAATGCTGGGTAATGGAACAAAGGGAATGTCTGCAATGTTTGGCCCACGCCAACCTATAAAAATTACTGTGGAAGTTATTAGCAAATATGAAGCGGAAGATTTCTTAACTTTAACACACGGTGCAATGTTAAACGGTTTGAATAGAGTAAAAGAAAAATTTGAATTGAAGTCTTCAGTTCAGGAAGGCAGCAATTACAAAAAGACTTATGAAAAAGTTTGGTTGACAAATGCTCACAGCGGATTTATGCACGCTGTAATCAATGCTCTGCCAAAGCAGGTAGTATTTGAAACCAGCACACCAGTTGAAGAAAAAACATGGGGCATTCCTTATCAGGTTAAGTAATTCTTTTTATGTATCTGTAACCCGGGCGGAGATGAATTTCTCCGCTCGATTTTTTTTTAATTGATGATGCGAAAAAACGGAATTGAGATGAAACAGTTGTTAAAATATTTTTGGGCAGTTTTTGTCTTTCTTGGAATTACTTCGTGCGGTGTACCTTCACCCACAGAACTAATAGATGATACTACAGAAAATATTGAGATAAAAGTTATTCCTGATCAACCGACAGTTTACGACTACACAAACGGTTACGACTCAACCGGAATCTTCGATCCTTTCATTGATAAGTCGTCAATAATAAGTGTTAGCGGAATAAGAAATACTAATTACGAGTTCTTGTATCAAGATAAATATTACTTTGCTCAGTTTAATGATAAAACAAAACCGGTATACTTTAACGGCAAACTGCTCGGTTACAAAACAAAATTTGTAGAGAGCGTGCGTTTCGATAATATTCAGGCCCAAGCAGTATCTCATACGATGAGCTTTCGCTATAATGACATGAAAAAAGATACAGCGCTTGGTTATAAGTATGTAGTGTTATCCAGAATGATGCCTGACGGCCAAGCAACAAAATTTCCGTATAACTCAAAGATAAGTTTTAAACTCGGAGCCGGAAGAAACATTAATATTCAATTCGATATTCCAACTCCACCAGAAATTGTTGGCGAAGT
>JBFLWC010000173.1:0-5176 GCA_040758415.1 Bacteroidota bacterium
ATGCAGAAAAAGAAGGAGCCAAAATTTTATTGGAGGGAAGAAATTATAAAGTAGAAGGGAAAGAAAACGGATTTTACGTTGGACCCACAATAATTGATTTTGTTAAGCCGGAAATGAGAATTGCTAAAGAAGAAGTATTCGGTCCGGTTCTAGTAATAATAAGAACGGATAATGTTGATGAAGCATTGTCGGTTCAAAATAGTTCTTTATACGGAAATGCTGCGTCTGTCTTTACACAAAGCGGCGGACTTGCAAAATATATTGCCGAACGTGCAAGTGCTGGAATGATAGGTGTGAACATCGGCGTTCCTGTTCCCAGAGAACCATTCTCTTTCGGCGGTTGGAACGAATCGAAATTCGGCGTGTGCGATATAACCGGTAAAAGCTCGATAGAGTTCTGGACGAAACTAAAAAAGACAACTGTCAAATGGAATCCGGAATCAAAAATTAATTGGATGAGTTAATAAATAGTAAGCAGTAGATAGAAATTAGTATGTAGGGAAATAAATGAATGTGAGCAGAGAATATAGAGGTTATAGAGATAAGAAAACAAAAGGAAACATAAGATGAAAGTGTTATTGATTATTCTATTATTAGCTCCAATCTGTGCAATCAACGCACAAAAGATTGGGATGCTTGCGCCGGAAAAAGCGCCGGAAGTTTTTCCGACAAACACCTGGGGCGTGGATATAATGTTCGGAGAAGGCGGGTTTGGGCTCGGCACTTTTTACAGACGAATTTTATTTAACAACATAACCGGATTTGTAGACTTCTCAATTTCTGAAACCAAAGATGATAGAGAGATAAGTTACATTGACTATTTCGGTAATACATTCACTCCAAACAAAGTGAACCGGTCATTTCTTCTGCCAATTAATTTTGGTATTCAATACAGATTATTTTCGGAGGCGCTGACAGAAAACCTGCGCCCGTATATTTCTTTTGGAGTTGGACCAACAATTGTTGTATCAACGCCTTATGAACTAGAATTTTTCAGCTCGTTTAGAAAAGCACGCGCTAATTATGCTGCTGGCGGCTACATCGGTTTTGGCGCCAACATAGGATCGAATAAATCTAATCTTGTGGGATTGAATATTCGTTATTATTACACTTACATTTTTGGCGAGGGCATCGAAAATTTAACAAACCAGATCCGTAAAAATTTTGGGCAATTTTTTCTCTCATTAAACATTGGTATAATGTATTGAGACCAAACACGCCGGACGAAATTAAAAACATTTCATTCAAAGGATTCAGTAAAGAACTTTTCAAATTTCTGAACGACCTGGAAAAGAATAACTCGGTCGAGTGGTTTCACAAAAACAAAGAACGTTATCAAAAATTTTTAGTCGAACCGGCAAAAGCTTTTGTTGTTGATCTGGCACCGTTCTTAAATCGTCTTAATCCGGCAATACGCACCGAACCTAAGTTTAACCAAACATTAATGCGCTTAAACAAGGATATGCGTTTTGCTAAAGGCGAACCGTATAGGAATTACCTGTTGATCCACTTCGGCAGATTTAAATTGGACAGCGAATTTTTTCTCTACTTCGAACCGGAAGAGTTTCAAGTAGGTTTGTTTTTGAATAACACAAAAGGTGAAAATCTTTATTTCAGAGAGAACCTCTCAAAGTTTAAGAAAGAAATTTTATCCGTCTGCCGCCGTTATAAAATTGATGATCAGTTTAGTTTATACGAATTAAAGAAGGAGTCGGAAAAAATTTTACAGAAGTTTAATTCGGAGAAACACTTTTCTAAACTCGAGGAGCTGGAGTGGATTCTTCTTCAAAAAGTAAAGAAACCCGGTTTGAAAATTCTTTACTCGGAAGAGATGATTGTTGAAATGATAAAAATGATTTCTACTCTATACCCGCTCTACTGTTTTGCAATCTCGCCGCAGCCAATGAAAGAACTACAGAAGTTCGAAGATAATTTTGGAGAAACAGTTTAGTTCTTCAGTGTATTCATTCGTATTTCATCCTTTCTTTTTATACTTGTTTCTTGCCCACAAGTATACGCTTGGTTGAAAAAATAGTTCTAACAATTATAAATTTGCGTGTGCAAATTTTTCGGAGTTCTACATGCCTGAAGAACTTTACGTAAACATCAAATTTAAGAACCGCAAAACCGGTGAATTAAAAGACGGTTACGTTCGCGTACCAAATATTGAAAGATATGCCAACGGACTGAAAAAATATTTTGACATCCACCAGTTTCGAATTTGTGAAAAGAGAATTGTGAGCAAAGAAGAATTTGAAAAAAAGGGAAGGTGCTGATTCGAAAAAATTTTACTGTTTACTTTTTGAACCCCAAAAAATTTATCGGCGTTCAGCATTCAGTGTTCAGTAAAATATTCACTGAGAGCTGACGGCATATAGGTTTTCCTAACGGAAGAGGTTGTCTCAAGTTTAATATGATAGAAATCAGAAACAAACAAAAAGAACGCGCAATACTTATTGAACTTGTAACGGGCAATTACACAAAACATCAGGCAGAAGAACATCTTGATGAATTAGAACAGCTTGCAGATACTGCCGGGGCAGAAACGATTTTCAAAATAATGCAGGAGCGTCATCGTCCCGATTCAGCTTTCTACATAGGTAAAGGCAAAGCAGAAGAAGTTGCCCAGCTAATAGAGTTGAATGATATTCAGCTTGTAATTTTTGATGATGATTTGAATCCGACTCAGACGAGGAATTTGGAAAGATTTTTTGAGCGAAAAATTTTAGACCGCAGCGGATTAATCCTCGATATCTTCGCGTCGCATGCGCAAACGCGTGAAGCAAAAACACAGGTTGAGTTAGCGCAGCTTCAATATATGCTGCCACGTTTAACACGCGCGTGGACACACCTCTCAAAACAATACGGCGGCATTGGTACAAAAGGCCCCGGCGAAACACAAATTGAAACCGACCGGCGGATAATCCGCACACGTATTGGCAAGTTGAAAGAAAATCTTAAAAAAATTGAAGCGCGGCAGATAACAAAAAGCGCAGGCAGGAAAGAACATATAACAGCTTGTTTAGTTGGATATACTAACGCAGGCAAATCTACTTTGCTGAATCGCTTGACAAATGCCGGCGTGTTTGCAGAAGATAAATTGTTTGCAACGCTCGATTCAACTACGCGCTCGTTTGATATTGAAAATAATAAAAAAATTTTGTTGAGCGACACAGTTGGATTTATACGCAAACTACCACATCATCTTGTTGCATCTTTCAAAAGCACACTTAACGTTGTTAGTCAAGCCGATCTGATTCTGCACGTGATTGATGTGTCTCATGATTTCTTTGAAGACCATATCGGTATTGTTGGTTCAACACTTGAAGAATTGAACAGCCATAAAAAGTATCAGATAAAAATTTTTAATAAAGTTGATGTGCTGAAAGACAAAAACAGAATTGACTATGTATTGAATAAATACAAAAACAGTGTTTTGATTTCTGCGGAGAGAGGAATAAACATTGGCAGTTTGAAAAAAATGCTGCTTGATGTTTATGAACAAAATTTTGTTGAAGATACGATTGAGTTAAACCACAACGAATCAAGACTCGTTTCCCGGCTTTATGAGATGGCAGAAATTCTTTCAGTTGATTACGGGAATGATAAAATTATTATAACGTATCGCACAAACGCATCAACACATAATAAAATTCAATCTATGGTAAATCTTCAGAAACAGCAATCCTCTTAACTTGCCCGGAAGCTGTCTCTATGATAATGTAACATAGATAAGGTACGCAAAAACATGTCGTTCCACTATTACGGATTTATTGGGATAGGTTAAACCCGTCCGTCTGTTCCGGACCTAAGCGTAGCAAGATGGGTTAAAATTATTTCTAATTTTGCATGCGGCCTAAACAATAGAAAAAAAACCAATGACTTTCATCCCATCTTACATAAACCTATTTATTTCGGGTGAGTTGAAAAGGAGAACCGAAGCAGCTCAAAAAATTCTCGAGTCTTGCACAAGCTGCCCGCGCAATTGTAAGATTGATAGAACACAAGACCAATTAGGAATTTGCGTAAGCGGGCACCTTCCGATCGTATCTTCTTACACCAAACACTTTGGAGAAGAACCCGTTCTTTCCGGAGCTTGCGGCGCAGGAAATATTTTTTTCGGTAACTGCAATTTGAAATGCATCTTCTGCCAGAATTTTGAAATAAGCCAAAATTGGAAAGAAGAAAAAAAGAACGAAACTTCATTTGAACGTCTTGCCGGGATTATGATTGAGCTGCAAGAAAGCAGATGCCATAACATTGGTTTAGTATCTCCAACACACTTCTCTCCACAGATTCTCAAATCAATCTATCTCGCTGTTCAAAAAGGATTACATCTGCCGATCATTTATAACACGAACGGATACGATTCTGTTGAAATGCTCAAACTTTATAACGGGGTGGTTGATATTTATCTGCCCGATTTTAAATATGGCAATAACAAATTTGCCAAAACATATTCCAATGTTGATAATTATTTTGACGAAACAAAAAAGGCGATCAAAGAGATGTTCAATCAAGTCGGGGATAAATTAATTTATGATGGAGACGTTGTTGTGCGCGGGTTAATTATTCGTCATCTCGTTCTTCCAAACGGTTTGGCCGATTCTGAAAAAGTCTTCCGGTTCATTGCCGAAGAGTTGAGCCCAAACGTTCACATATCGCTGATGTCTCAATACTTTCCAACCAACAAGGCATACAAAGATATTTTGATTGACCGCCCGCTTCGATCATCAGAATACGAGAAAGCAATTGAGTTGATGGAAAAATATGGATTGCACAATGGATGGATTCAAGAGATGGAGAGTTGTGAAAACTACCGCCCTTTTTTTAACGCTGATCGTTATAATCCATTCAAAAATTAGAAACCAAATTTGCCCGAAGTACAGCCCGGACAATTATCAACTTCCGATATAAATAAAAAATCCCCGCTATTTTCTTAGCGGGGATTAATTTAGGAACCAACAATATTATAACACTTATTTAGTAGTTTTTTCGGAAGGTTCTTTTTTTAGAGTACTCAGCCACTGAACAAGAACTTTTAGGTCTTCATCATTCCCTTTGAAGCTGACGGGGTGTTTTAGGTCGTTCAAAGATTCCTGTTTGGTTATATATTTTTCCAGCCACTCAGGTTTTTGCTGATTGCCAACATTGGAAAGATCCGGCGCGGAGGATT
>JBFLWC010000174.1:0-2016 GCA_040758415.1 Bacteroidota bacterium
TGTTGTTGAAGACTGCAGGAAATCACTTGCAGAGTTTTCAAATATTTTTTACGGCGAGCCGTCAAAAAAATTAAAACTGATTGGTATTACCGGCACTAAAGGAAAAACCACCACTGCATTTTTTGTAAAGAATATTTTCCAACAAGCAGGATATAAAACAGGATTGATAGGAACAATTGCAAACTATATTGATGATAAAGAAATAAAAACAACTCTTACCACACCGCAAGCAAATGAAATTAATTCGCTCCTTGCGCAAATGGTTCAAGAAGGTTGCTCGCATTGCGTGATGGAAGTTTCATCACACGCCCTTAGTTTGGGCAGGGTTGATCATCTGAATTTTGGAATCGGGATTTTTACTAACATTACTTCCGATCATATGGATTATCACAAGACTTTCGAACATTATCTTGAATCAAAAAAAATTTTGTTTGATATGATTCCCTCAACCGGAAAAATTATTTATAACATAGATGATGCAAGTGCGCAATCAATAATTGAAGATACATCCGCACAAAAATTTTCTTATGGAATTAATCAGAGTGCAGAATTTAGAGTGCAGAACGTTGAGTTTAATTTGGAGGGGACTACTTTTGAATTGCATCATAAAGGAAATCAGTATCACATTCAAACATATTTGGCGGGTCATTTCAATGCATTCAATGCTGCCGCTGCTTTTGCTGCTGCGGTTGTGTGCGGTATTGATCCTGATGCTGCTGTTCGCGGGATCAAAACAACTCCGCAAGTCCCAGGAAGATTTGAAGTTTTGTCAAAGAAAAACAAAAAAGTGATTGTAGATTTTTCACACACATCGGATTCACTAAAGCAAGCGCTAAAAGCTATTCATCATATTGTAAAAAATGAACGACCGGTTTACACAGTGTTTGGCTGTGGCGGAGAACGCGACAGAACAAAACGACCGGTGATGGGTGATATTGCTGCCTCTCTGAGTAACCGTGTTTACATCACATCGGACAACCCGAGAATGGAAGATCCATACTTTATTATAGGTGAAATTCTGAAAGGGATAAAAACAAATAACTATCGTGTAATCGAAAATAGAGAGGAAGCAATCCGCACAGCTATTTTTGAAAGCGAAGATGATGCAGTGATTTTACTTGCAGGCAAAGGGCATGAGAACTATCAAGAAATAAACGGCGTGCGCAAACACTTTTCCGATAAAGAGCTTGCTCAAAAATTTTTGGAAGAATGGGCAAAATAAAAATTACTATTGAGGATTTATTCAATATTCCAACGGCGGTAATTTACAATCCCGATGTATACAAACCGCTCTCTTCGGTCGTGATTGATTCGCGAAAAGTAAAGAAGGGCTGCTTATTTGTTGCTATCGAAGGAGAAAAGTTTGACGGACATGATTTTGTTTTTGATGCAGTAAAAAAAGGTGCAAGCACAGTTGTGATTGATAAGAAAAAGCTTGGGAATCTATCCCTTCGGGAGAAGAAGTTTGGTTCATTAGAAATTACTCTTGTTGCTGTTAATGATACAACAAAAGCGTATGGCGACATTGCAAAAATTTGGAGGAACAAACTTTCAGCCAAAGTTATTTCGATTACAGGAAGCAACGGTAAGACAGGCGTAAAAGAAATAATTGCTACTCTGCTTGAAGAAAAATATGGATGCCAAAAAGTTGTGAGGACTGAAGCGAACAATAACAACCACATAGGTGTTCCGCTTACAATTTTGAGTGCAAATGAAAAATGCGAAGCGCTTATTCTCGAACAGGGAACGAATCATTTCAAAGAGATTGAATACACGGCTAAAATTTCTCAGCCGGATTTTGCGCTTATTACAAATATCGGCGATTCTCATTTGGAATTTTTGAAGAACCGCGAGAACGTTTATAAAGAAAAATCTGCTCTCTTTGATGAAACAGAGAAACACGGCGGAGTTGTTTTTTTGAATATGGATGATCCGATCATAAGCCGGAACGCAAAAAATTATAAAAACACTATAACATTCGGATTCAAAGGTAAAGTTGATGTAAAAGGAAAAGTT
>JBFLWC010000175.1:0-3780 GCA_040758415.1 Bacteroidota bacterium
GAAGAACGCCATTTGAAGTGCGTTTATATCGCTGTAACCAACAAAAATTTTTGGATTGCTGCGCACAAGTTTGTAATCAATTTTATCTAATAACCGGGCAGAGCCATAACCGCCACGAATAGAAAAAATTGCTTTGATATTTTTATTTTTGAACATCTCGTGTAAATCTGCTAATCTTTGAGCATCGGAACCTGCAAGATAGCCTGCTTGCGAACCGACATTTTTACCAACTTCAACTCTATAGCCAAGTTTTTCCAGGTACTCAATGCCGCGGTTTATTTTAGAAAGGTCATCAGGTGAAGAAGCCGGAGATATTATTCCAATTGTATCCCCAGGTTGCAGTCTCTTTGGTTTGATTATTCCCATCAACAACTATTCAAGTGAACGAATTCGAATTCAATATAATAAAAGGATATAATTGAAGCAAAATTTAAATTGAAATGGAGAGGGTTTGTTCGTCAGCTGACGTATTTGTCAATGGTCATTAGTGAATCTCTCCCCTTTCTAACTTTTCTAACTTTTTTTTATGTGCAATAATTTTTGCTTCAACATAGAAGACTAAATTTTCAGCGATATTAGTTGCGTGATCCGCCAAACGTTCAATGTGACGGGTTAATACAATTAAGTGAGCACACGGCTCAATAAGCTGCGGTTCTGATTGCATTTTTGCTACTAGAAATTTGAAAATCTGTTTATTCAAATTGTCCACATTTTCATCGCTGTTAATAACTTTGTTGGCTAATTCGATATTGTTATGAATGAAGGAATCAATAGAATCTTTGAGCATCTCTTTAGCACTATGCCCCATCTCTAAAATCTGAGATTCAATTATTAATGAATGATGCTCTCGCGTTTTCTTAACACGTTGAGCTATGTTCACAGCAATATCGCCGCATCGTTCAAGTTGATTGTTGATCATCAGCGCAGACATTATAAACCTCAAATCAGTTGCAACGGGCTGAAAAAGCGCAAGAATATTTTCGCATTGAGTTGAAATCAGATTATCGTAGGCATCAACTTCCAAATCTTTTGCCTTAACACCGCGGCATAGTTCAACATTTCCTGTTTCCAAAGCGTTAAAAGCTTTTCCTGCTTGCTCATCAACAAGAGAAGCCATTTTGATGAGATTAGTTTTTAAACTCTCTATTTCTTGATTGAAATGTTCTTGCATAATTTTTCCTTTCTTAATTAGCCAAACCGACCGCGTATATAATCTTCTGTTTGTTTATTATCAGGAGACGTAAACATTTTTTTTGTGTCGGAAAACTCGATCAAATCCCCCATATAGAAAAATGCTGTTTCATCGCTCACACGTGCCGCCTGCTGCATGTTATGTGTTACAATAATAATAGTGTAATTTTTCTTCAACTCAAAAATTAGGTCTTCGATTTTTGTTGTAGAGATTGGGTCGAGCGCACTTGCCGGCTCATCCATCAAAATAACTTCCGGGTCAACTGCCAATGTACGTGCTATACAAAGCCGTTGCTGCTGACCACCCGAAATATTAGCGCCGGATTTATCTAAATCATTTTTTACCTCATCCCAGAGTGCAGCTTTTTTCAGACATTTTTCAACAATCGGTGTCAATTTCTTTTTATTACTTACTCCATTAAATTTCAAACCGGCTGCAACATTATTAAAAATAGACATTGTAGGAAAAGGATTGGGCTTTTGAAAAACCATTCCAACTCTTTTTCTTAGAAGTACAGGATCAATTTTAGTAATGTCTTCGCCATCAAGTAAAATTTCTCCTTTTATGGAACCGCCAACCACTTCATGCATTCGATTTAATGTTCTTATAAAGGTTGATTTACCGCATCCGGAAGGACCTATAATAGCTACAACTTTATTTTTAGGAATATCCAATGAAATATTATTTAATACTTTGTTCTTTCCGTAATAAGCATCCAAATTTTTAATAGATAATTTTATTTCCGTATTCATTCAACGTACCTAATTGGTTTTGTATTTTGAGCGTGTAATAATTCTGAAGAGCAAGCTTAAAACTGATATTAGCATAATAAGCACCAGCGCGGCTGTCCATGCCTGCTGATTCCAATCTTCAAATGGAGATTTTGCATAATCGTATATATAAACAGTTAATGAAGCGATAGGTTGACCAATACTTGTTGACCAAAAACGATTTCCTAATGCAGTAAACAATAACGGCGCAGTTTCGCCTGCAGCTCTTGAAAGTCCTAACAGAACACCAGTTGCAATTCCTTTCCAGGCAGTTTTTAAGATGATTGATAAAGTTGTTCTCCATTTTGGAATTCCTAATGCAAGTCCCGCCTCACGCAGCGAGTGAGGAACAAGTTTAATCATCTCTTCAGTAGTTCTTGTAACTGTTGGAATCATCAGAATACCAAGTGCAATTCCGCCTGCTAAAGCAGAGAAATGTTTCATAGGCACAACAACTAAAGTATAAGCAACTACACCAACTACAATTGAGGGAACACCACTTAGCACATCGGTTAAAAATCTTACTAAAACACCAAATTTATTATTTCCGAATTCCGATAGATACGTGCCGGCCATAACTCCAACAGGAACTCCGATTGCCCCGCCGATGCCTATAAGAATAAGAGTTCCAACTATGGCATTTGCCATTCCTCCGCCCGTTTCACCTACCGGTTTTGGCATCTGAATAAAAAAATCGAGATTTAGGTATGTGATGCCTTTAGATAATGTATAATAGAAAATGAATACTAATGGAACGATAGCAATCATGGCAGCTGCAAAAGTAAGAGACATCATTACGATGTTTGTAATTTTTTTACGGTAGTGAAATAACTTCGGCCGGGTTAAGAAGTTTTCCATTTTCTCTCTGTACTCCAAACTAAAAGTTTAGCAAGAGCATTAATAATAATTGTTATCACAAATAAAACTAATGCCAGCTCGGTCAAAGCACTCAAATACATATCGGATGTAGCTTCTGAAAATTCGTTTGCAATAACACTTGCCATAGTGTAAGATGGATCAAACAATGATGGTGAAATTTGAGCTCGATTGCCAATTACCATAGTAACAGCCATGGTTTCTCCAACTGCCCTGCCAAGTCCTAACATAGTTGCTCCAAAGATGCCAGATTTTGCATCTTTCAAAACAATTTTAGTTGCCTGCCATCTTGTTGCACCAAGCGCCAAAGCAGCCTCTCTTTGGGATTGCGGAACTGATCTTAGAATATCGCGGGATATGGAAGCAATAATTGGCAGAATCATAATTGCTAAAATCAAAACGGCCGCCAGCATACCAAAACCATAAGGCGCTCCCTGGAAAAAAGGTAAAAATCCCAAATGCCTGCTTAAGAAAGGTTCAATATAATCTCTTATCCAGGGTACTAAAACAAATATTCCCCAAAGTCCATAAACAACGCTTGGAATACCTGCTAAAAGTTCAACAAGAAATGAAAGAGGTTTTTCTAACCACGGTGGCGACAACTCGGAAAGAAAAATTGCAACACCAATACTTAACGGAAGAGAAATATACAGAGCCAGAATTGCAGAAACTACTGTTCCATAAATAATAGGCAGTGCACCATAAATTTCTTGAACAGGATCCCACGTAGAATTGGCAAGAAATTTCAAACCAAACTTTTCTATTGATAGTCTAGAACCCTGGTACATTTCATAACCCATAAGAATAACAAGCAGAAAGACTAACACTGCAAAGAACAATGTTAGTCTTTCAAAAATGAAATCACCAGGATTTTGTGAAGGGATTATCTTTCTAAAAAAATTATTTTTTTTATTTCTAGTTCCTTCGATATTCACCGTGTCT
>JBFLWC010000176.1:0-2316 GCA_040758415.1 Bacteroidota bacterium
TAGAAGATTTGAAATTTGCCTGGGTTGTTTGCAAGCATACAAAATCAAATGCAATTGTTTATGTGAAAGAGAAAAAAACTATCGGGATTGGCGCCGGACAAATGTCGCGTGTAGATTCAACAAAAATTGCAGCATCAAAAGCAAAACAATTCGGGCATAATTTGAACGGCGCTGTAGCAGCTTCCGATGCATTTTTTCCATTTGCAGATGGGCTGCTCGAAATTATTTCAAATGGAATTACAGCTGTAATTCAGCCGGGTGGTTCTGTACGCGATGAGGAAGTTATTGCAGCCGCTAACGAAAAAAATATTTCAATGGTATTTACCGGTATCAGAAATTTTAAACACTAAGAGGGAACATGGGAATTCTTGATTTCTTTTCGACAGACATAGCAATAGATTTAGGCACAGCCAACACGTTGATTTATATTAAAGGAAAGGGTGTTGTTCTTAACGAACCTTCAATAGTAGCATTCGATAGAAATACAAAAAAAATTCTAGAACTTGGGAATAAAGCAAAAGAAATGCAGGGAAGAGAACATCGCGAAATTCGTGTAACGCGTCCTATGCGCGATGGCGTGATTGCTGATTTTGAAATTGCCGAAGGAATGATTCGTGCGTTTATAAAAAAAGTTACGCCTAACAGCGTTTCAAGTAAACGAATTGTAATTGCAGTCCCGAGCGGAGTTACAGAAGTTGAGAAAAGAGCAGTACGTGATGCAGCCGAACATGCAGGCGCAAAAGAAGTTCATCTGATTGCTGAACCGATGGCTGCTGCTATAGGTATTGGCGTTGATGTTGATGCAGCCGTTGGCAATATGGTAATTGATATCGGCGGCGGTACTACAGAAATTGCCGTCATTGCTCTTGCAGGAATTGTAAATGAAGAATCAATCCGGATTGCAGGCGATGAGATGAACAATGCGATAATGCAATTCTTCAAAAAAAATTATAACCTTCTTATCGGCGAACGTACAGCAGAATCAATTAAATGCGAAGTGGGCAGCGCAGTCCCTCTCAAAGAAGAGATAACTATTCAAGTAAAAGGACGCGACCTGGTTGGAGGTATTCCTAAAACTGCAGAAGTCAGCTCTGTTGAAATTCGTGAAGCGCTGAACGAAAATATTTCTCAAATAGTTGAAGCAGTAAAACAGACACTCGAAAGAACTCCGCCTGAACTTTCTGCCGATATTCTTGACAGAGGGGTGATGCTTACCGGAGGCGGCGCACTCTTAAAAGGGCTTGATGAAAGAATCAGGATGGAGACAAATCTACCTGTGCACGTTTCCGATGACCCGTTAACTGCAGTTGTGCGCGGTGCAGGCAAAGCAATCGAAAACTTGAACAAATATTCCAAGGTGTTCATTCGTAAAAGAACTTATTAATGATAAAATTTTTAAGACGGCTTGCAGCCGATTTCAAAGAATATATTTTGTTAATTATCCTTTCCGTTATCAGTCTTATTGTGCTATCCAACAATGAAAAACCACAGGCAAAACATCTGAAAATTTTTGCGATAGGCAACTTTGCGGTGTTGAGTGAAATAACAAATGAGGCAATTTCAATTTTTAAAAAAGACGCTGCACTTGATGAATTGAAGCAAGAAAATGCCCGCCTGATGCTGGATCTAAATCGTTTAAGAAAATATCGTTTGGAAAATGAAGAATTGCGCTCGATGCTTGCTTTTAGAGATACAAGTAAATATCCACTCGTACCGGCTAAAGTAGTTTCAAAACTTGTTACAAAAACTCAGGGCAATTTTATAATTAACAGAGGTTCGAGAGAGGAAATTCAAAAAGGAATGCCGGTCCTCAATCCAAAAGGTTTGATAGGATTAATAGTAGATGTTGCGGAAAATTATTCTGTTGTGAGGACGTTAAACAATAGTAATCTAAACATTGCGGTTACAATGCAAAGAACAAATCTTGACGGCGTCTTAAGTTTTGATGGAAGAAATCTTGTAATAAAAAATATTCCTGCTACTTATGATGTTCAGATCGGAGATAGAGTTGAGACGTCAAGTTTCAGTTCGTTATTCCCGCCGGCTGTTCCGGTTGGAGTAGTTGGGAAGAAAGAATCGAGTATTCTCGGGCTGTTGCACAACATAACTATTGTTCCGTTTGCAAATATTTCGGCAGCTAACAATTTATTTATCCTGAAAGTTTTGCCGGGTAAACAGATTAACAAACTCGAAATGAATCTTTTGAAGTAGAGCCCGATGAATTTTGATCAGATAAAACCTGTTTTATATTTTGTACCGGTTGCTCTAGTTCAGATGACAATTGTACCGTTAATCTCTATAAACAATATTGCGCCC
>JBFLWC010000177.1:0-3166 GCA_040758415.1 Bacteroidota bacterium
TTTCTTCTGGATAAATGCTAAAGAGCAAAATCTTCACTTCAGGAAAACGTAATTTTATGTCTTTGACAAAATCCAAGCCGCTTTTATCCGGTAGAGAAATATCCAGCATTATGAGATCAATTTTCTTTTCTTCTAAAAATATTTCTAATTCTTTAATGCTTGATGCTTCTGCAACTATTTTCAAATCATCATGCTTGGTCAGAATTTTTTTTAATCCTTCTCTAATAATCTCATGATCATCTGTAATTACTATATTCATCTCATCCCTTTCATGTTTGAAATTTCATTCGAATGGAACCGAAAGATGTATTGTTGTTCCCTTATTTTTTATAGTGTCAATTTTCAGTTTTCCATTAAGAAATATTGCTCGTTCTTTCATCCCAAGAATTCCCATCGAGTTTGTTATAACCTCTTTACTTTCAGCCATTCCTTTACCGTTATCGGAAATAATAATTTCTAGATTAGTATTGAATTGGCTGATAGTTACATCAATTATTGTTGCCTCTGCATGACGAAGTACGTTTGTTATTGCTTCCTGAATAATTCTAAACAATGCAATATTTCTTTCATCACTAAAATTGAACGAATTGATTTCGGACTTAAAGTTACACTTAACACTGCTCATTCTTTCAATTTCACGGCAGTATTCATGAATCGCGGGTATTAATCCCAGATGATCCAACACATAAGAGCGCAAACTTCCGGAAATATCTCTTACCGTTTGAATTCCTTTATTGACAAATTTCTGTACCGAATGTAATTCATCTATTATTTCATCAGTTGTTGGTTTTTGATTTTGTTCTAGCATCTCTGTTAGAAGTGAAATATTAAGGTTGATGCCTGTAAATAGTTGCCCTAATTCATCATGAACTTCTCTGGCAATTTGCTGTCTTTCGGCTTCACGCGCATATTGTATTTGCGCGGCAAGATTTCTCAACTCGGATTCGGAATTGCGCAGTTGTCTTTCGGCTTTTCGTAATTGTTCGTAATTCAAAGACTTCGCAATCGAAACGGAAGCGTTTCTTGCCACTGCATTTAAAAGATTGATATCCTCTTTGCTGAGTTCTTTATCTATCTTCTTATAATGAATTTCAAAAAAACCTATAAGTTCTCCGTTGGAGCCGAATAATGGAGTTGTAATTATTTGCTTTACCGAATATTTGCTTACAAGTTCTTTATCAACATTTTCTTGATTAACCAGAACATTTATTAGGATTGATTCTCTCTCGGTATCGAAACGTCTAAGAAGATTATCACCTGTTTGGTAACACTTTTCAAAATATTCCCAATGGTCTTTGTGATAATATCTTTTTACTTCAAATTCATTTTCATTCTTCAAGCAAGCAAAACCTCCATCGGCATTTGCAAGTTGAATACTTTCGATTACCAATGAATCCAGGATTTGATTTATTTCCAACGACGAATAAAGTTTCTCGCCAATTCTTAGCAGCGCATTAATTGTCTCTTCATATTTTTTTCTGTCATCAATGTCATAGCAGGAGCCAATGTAGCCGGCGAACTTATTTTCTATATCAAAATAGGGCAATCCAAAGTTTAGCATCCATCTGTATTCGCCGCGGGAGTTTTTCCATCTGTATTCAAGCGTAAAATTTTTTTTCTGCTGGAACGCTTCATAATATAATTTCACTACTTTTTCTTTTTCATCGGGATGAAGGTTTAAAGCCCAGCCATCACCAAATTCTTCTTCAACCGTTCTGCCAGTATAGTTGAGCCATGCTTTATTAAAATAATTACACTTGCCGTCAATGCCTGAACGCCAGACCGGCGTGGGAAAATCGTTAAGTAGTTTCAGATAAAAATCGCGCGAGTTTTTAATTTCTTCTTCATTTTTTCTTTTTTCTGTTAGATCGCGTGTAACTTTTAAAAAACCGTAAACTTTTCCCTTCTCATCCTTCAATGCAGTAAGTAAAACATTAGCCCAAAAAACCGAACCGTCTTTTTTAACTCTCCACCCTTCCTCCTGATAACTTCCTTTTTCAACAGCAAATTTTAAATTGTCGTTTGGTTTTTTACTGTTAATCTCTTCCCTGGAATAAAAAATCGAAAAATGTTTTCCTATAATTTCTTCGGAAGTATATCCCTCAATTATTCCTGCACCTTCATTCCAGGAAACAATATTTCCTTCATTATCCAAGATGAAAATTGCAATATCTTTTACACCGTTTACCAAAGATTCAAAACGATTTTCCAGTTTAGATCTTTCTACTTCTACTGCATACATTTTTTTTAAGTTAACCACAATACTTTTTCTCCAAATAAAAAAGAGAACTACCGCAAATAAAAGATCGGCAGAAACGATCGCCAGAAAAACTATCTTAGCAAGATTATTAATCGGAGAGTAAAATTCCGATTTGTTAATTTTTGTTATTAGAGTCCAAGTGGTTGAAGACACCTTTTGAATCAAAGCAATAACCTGATCATTTTTATAGTCTATACCGTCAACAAAACCTTTCCTGGTCTTTATTGTGCTGGTTTCAATTAATGCTTTTCTATTACTATCCGATTTTTCTCCTTCAGAATTAAACTTTAGAGTGTTTAAATAGACTACACCATCGTTATAAGGTTTCACCAGTAACGATTCCAAAGTCGGAGATTTGTCAATATTGCGGTTTAATATTGTATTAAAAATTTTAGTCGGAGCCGCAGTAAGAATCAAAACGTTTTTTATCTTAAGAGGTGAATTATGAGGGTTGCCGAGAGGCACGTAAAATTTCAGCAGATCTTGAGTTGCATATTTTTCGTCCGAGTCGGAGAATACAATAGAATTGGAATTAGCCGATCTCTTACACAACAGCGAATCAATAGGACTCAATTGAGTATTTGACTGAGAGGTACTATAAATAATTCTTGTAGAGCCGTCAACAAGAATTATCTCTTCGTATTGATAAAAAGTTTTTAACGCTTCAAACCACTCTTTTAATCCTATCAAATTATTTCGCGAAGATGCAAGTGCCTCCAGTTTATCTATTAATGGCGAGTTAACGCGAATTAATTCTAACTGTGCATATCTTTGGGTAAGCCAATCACTAATCTGAGATTTTCTAAAATCCGAAATTGATAAAAGGTATTCAAAGCGGTCGGTTATAATTTTTTCTTTCTGGTAATCATAATAATAGTATCCAACTATTAATAGAACAAAACTGAG
>JBFLWC010000178.1:0-3787 GCA_040758415.1 Bacteroidota bacterium
TCAAATTTTTCAACCGCCCCGCAAAATTATAAGACGGAATTGTGTCTTTGTCGAACGACATATTTCCTGTAATGAACGCGCCGAGTTTTTCGCTGCCGGCTTCAATTTTCAAATCAATTTTTCTATCTGCAGCTTGTGAACTTACATCTAATTTGTCAATTGTATAACCAGCAATTGATGATTCTCCAATATTAAATTTAAGATTAGCGGCTAAATCTGCCGGTGAAACGCCTTTGCCAGTCAGTGTACCTTCTGAATTCAATTTTGTGTTTATGTTGATGATCGGGAAGAGGTTCAAATTTTCCGTCTCAAATTTTATATTGTAAACCATCGGGTCAACAGCAAGATTCATTGCAGATTCAAAAGTCAATTTACCGTCGTCAACGTTTCCTGTAAACTTCGTTCGGAAATTTGTGGGCAGACCTTCAAACTCTAAATGCACATCCGTTAGCTGAAGTTTTGCATACTCGGGCAGCTTTAAGGTTGGCAGCAACGCATTGATGTCTTTGTAGTTAATGTTGGTGTCTTTAATCTTTGCCTGGATGGTAAGGTTTTTCGGCGAGTCGAGATTTAAAATTTTTCCGCCGGCTTCAATATGTGTATCACGGTAATCAACATCTATTTTATCAATCATTAAGCTGCCGAACGTGCCGTGTGCTTTTAATTCTATAGAAGGACTGCCCTTTAAGATTTCTGTACTTCCGATGAATGACGAAAGGTCGTCGAAGTTAAATGGTTTTGCCTCTGCATTAAATACGATAGGATAGTTTTTAAGATTCTCGAGTTGAACGCCTTCAAAAAGATTTAAGTTGTCTATCCGTGCGTTAATTTTTAATTCGCTGCTATCGGAGAGAAAATAAAAGTTGCTGATGCCTGCAAATTTTTTTGTGATAGCAAACTCTCCGGAAAAATTTCTGAGTGTGAAATTTGACAAATTTGGTTTGAATGAAAGTTCTTTGAGCATCAATAAGTAATTCGAATTGTTTATATCAATAAATACTTGCGCTGCTAGGTAAAGATTGTTGATGCGCAAATCATCTAAGTTCAACTCCGGATAAATTTTTTCCGGCTCCGGCACTCCAACTCTACTTAGCCGTAATAAGTTCGAATACGATTTGCGGATAAAACCAATGTTGTGAAGCTGAACATCGTTTGCTTGAATCATCAGAGGGAAAGATGTTTTAGCTGTGTCTTCAGGTTTTGGCTTGATGAATTTTGAAAAATTCCACTCCCCGTTTTGATCCTGCAGCATTTCAATCTTCACGTCTTCCAATAAAATTTTTCTGATGTAAATCTTTTTCAAAAGCAGCTGCAAAGGACTCGTTTTTATTACAATGTTTCTTGCGAATAAGAGCGTGTCGTTATCAACAACAATTGAAGTATTACGTAGAAAAAGGGAAGTGAGAATTGTTCCTTCAATTTTTTCAATGTTGAGTTTGCCGTTTGTTTCTTGATTTACTAAAACAATAACTTTTTCCCTTAAAAATTCTCTGAATGTTTTTGTTTGTGTAAATCCAACAAGAAGAAGTATAAGTAGAACTAATCCCAGAAAAATGCCGATGAAAACATTAATAATTTTTCTAAACAAACTCCGTTTAACCGCGGGTTTATTATGTTTTCCTATTTCGGATTTTTCTTTATCGGTCATTTCTTTTTCTAATTTCTTACTTGAAGCTTCATTAAGCGCTCAGCTGTCAGCTATCAGTCCGCCAACTGGTAGAACAAAATACGAAGTACGAGGTACGAATTCACACGGGTTCACTTCTAGCGTCTAGCGTTTCACGTCTAGCGTTTCACGTCTAGCGGCTTCCGGAATCTTTCTAAAACCGTTTTAATTATGTTTGTAGTTGAGCGGTCGTTTATGAAATTAATTGTTTCAACTCTACCGCCGTGTGTTTCAACAATATCTCTTCCTACAATTTTTTCAATAGCCCAATCCGCACCTTTAACTAAAACATCGGGTGTTAATTTTTTTATGATTTCATAAGGAGTATCTTCATCAAAAATTACAACATAATCTACAGGTTTGAGCGAAGAAATAATAAATGCTCTTTCGTGCTGCGGAACAATCGGACGAAGCTCGCCTTTAATTCTGCGAACGGATGAATCGGAATTAACAGCAACAAAAAGCGCGTCGCCTTTTTCTTTTGCCTTCGACAAATAATCAACGTGTCCGGCGTGCAGAATATCAAAAACACCATTTGTGAAAACGACTTTTTTGTTTTGCTGCTTCAGTTCATTTCTGATTGCAACAAGTTCGTCAATATTTTTTACACAGTTCATTTCAATTCTTTAGACACAGCGTTGAATAATGTGTTTAATTCAATCGGAACAATTCCTACTTCCTGGCATACAAGCCCGCCTGCATAGTTGGCAAGATAAGCGGCGTCAAAAATATCCGCGCCTGCTGCAAGCGCTATTGTAAGCGTGGAAATCACAGTGTCGCCTGCGCCGGATACATCTGCAACTTTTCTTGCAATGGTTGGAATTCTTCGCTCCGGTTTATTTTTTTCGAAAAGAGCAATACCATGTTCTCCCAAAGTTAAAAGCACATATTTGCAATTGAGTTGTTCTAATAATTTTTCTCCAGCTCTGCTTATATCTTCCTGCGTTTTGATTCTTATGCCGAATACATCTTCAGTTTCTTTTCTGTTCGGCTTAAACACAGTTACATTTTGATATGAAAAAAAATTATTGAATTTAGGATCAACAGTTACAACTTTGTTTTCATTAAGTGAAAGTTCGATAACTTGTTTTATCAAGCTTTCTGTGAGAACTCCTTTGTTGTAATCTTCGAGAATTATTGCGTCGAGTTTTTTTATCTCTTTTTTTAACGAGTTTAAAATTTTCCTTTCAGAGTTGGAAGATATTGGGTTCGTTTTTTCTTTATCAATTCTCACTATGTGTTGTTTATCTGCAATAACGCGTGTCTTTGCAGTTGTAGGTCGTTTCGAATCAACAATAATTCCTTTATCGGTAATATTTTTTTCAGCCAATAGTTTTCTGAAAATTTTTCCTTCATTGTCATTTCCAATAACGCCTAATGGAAACGGGATTCCGCCGAGAGTTGAAATATTATAAGCAACATTCATTGCTCCGCCAAAGCGGAAAAATTCTTCGTCAACTTCAACAACCGGAACAGGCGCTTCGGGTGAAATTCTTCCAATGCCGCCCCAGAAGTAACAATCTAACATCAAGTCGCCAATAATAGCAATTCTTTTTCCAATAAAATTATTTTTTAAAGCATTCAGTTTTTTGAAAGAGACATTCATCATTTTTTTACTCCGCTTTTAACATCGCTATGGATTTCCATCCATTGTGCAAGCTTATTGAAGAAATTTACTTTAATCACTCCCGATTCTGTTCCGAGCCACAAATTTGTTTTATCAAAAAAGATGGAATAAACCGTGCGCGGAATTCTATCATCTTGTACCGGAATCACTTTATTTGTAATGCGGTCAATTAAAACCAAACCGCGCCCGAAACTTTCTTTAGTAGATTTTCCAAATTGGTATAAAGAAACCCAAATATAATTGCCCGTTCGTTCTAAATCATAAACTCCGTTTGCGGGCAAACCTTTCTTGTCGTCTAAGCGCAGCCAATCGTTTCTTCTGTTGAAACGGAACAATCCGCCTAAGTTGAATTCCGGGCGCTCCGGAGTTATAAATTCATCAAGCCCGATCCAAACAAAATTTCTTTCAAATAGGAGCGACGTTATAGAGACTTGTTCTCCATCTCCGTTAAAGTAGCTGTATCTTGTATCGTAAAATGTTATCGCGTCTTTATC
>JBFLWC010000179.1:0-5549 GCA_040758415.1 Bacteroidota bacterium
GACCTATTTTTTATAAAGAGATTACAGAATTTGGAGAACACACAGACTTTCTTGTTGAACGAAGCGCAGAGCTGGAAGAAGTTTATCACGCTCAGGTAAAAGTTAAACCTATCAACTTGTTTTACATTGACAATAATGAACGTCTCTTGATTGAACCAACAGAAACAGATGGATTCAGATTGAAAGGCAAGCGTAAAAAATTTACTCGCGAGGATTTGCTCTCGGTTTTAGAATCGGCGCCGGAAAAATTCAGCCCAAATGTTTTACTTCGCCCTATTTGCCAGGATTATCTTTTCCCTACTGCATTTTATGTCGGCGGACCCGGCGAGATAAGTTACTTTGCACAGGTCTCACCTCTCTATAAAATTTATGGAATTGACGAGCCATTTATTTATCCACGTTCATCAGCTACAATTGTTGAGAAGGGTGTGAAACATACTCTTGAAAAAAACAACCTTGATTACGTTGATATTTTTACTGAAGAAAATGAATTGATTCAAAAAATTGTCTCGGCTTCTTCAGAGTTAAATTTTGAAATGCTTTTTCAAAAAACTTTAGCCGAAATCAACAATTCCTTAAACCCTCTTGCCGAGACACTGCCTTCGATTGATAAAACTTTGGGCGACCTTACCAACAAATCAAAACAAAGAATTGAAGAGGCACTTAACTATTTAAAAACAAAAGCCATTGATGCGGAGAAACGAAAATACGAATCAACCATCCGGCAAGTAAGCAAAGTGAGAAATGTTCTCTTTCCAAACAGCAATTTGCAAGAGCGCGAATTGAATTGGGTCTACTTTGCAAATAAATATGGAATGGATATTATTCGATGGATATTCAACGAATTGACAATCAATAAGTTCGAGCATCAGATATTGGAATTGATTTAAGAAGAAAAGACCTCTAAAAAATAAAATTGTACTGAGCTTCAACATCTTTAGGTTTTAGGAAGATAACATTTTAATTTGCCCTGCGAAGTTTGGATTTGATATTCCTACACACTCAAACTCATTTACACTGCCGCCGTCTTTCATCAACATGCTCATCACACCAAACGCCATCGCAATACGATGATCTCCAAAGCTCTCAAATATTATCTGTTCGTCAGAAAATTTTCCGCTCAGTTCAAAACCGTCATCAAATTCGACAACGCTTAATCCTGCTTTGCTAAAATTATGGCAAAGCGATTTTATTCTATCCGATTCTTTTACTCTCAACTCTCTTGCGCCGGTAATTTTAAAACTACCTTCTGCAAACGAACCTGCAACAGAAAGTATTGGTATCTCATCTATGATATTAGGAATTATCGTTTCAGGTATCGAAATATTTTTTAAGTTGCTGGAAAAAACATGAATATCTCCAATCTTTTCGCCTTTTTCTTCTTTTTCGTTTTTAATCTCAATCCGTCCACCCATTTTTTTTAGGACTTCGATCACGCCGGTTCGTGTTTCATTCAATGAAACATTTCGAAGTATTAATCCGGAATTTTTTGTGAGCAGTGTTAGAACAATAAAAAACGCGGCGCTTGAAATATCTGATGGAACAATCATCTCAAACGGAAGAGGATAATTTTTCTTTGAGACAAAAATTTTAGTGCCGTCAGCTGTGCTTTCAGTTTTCAACCCAAGTAGTTTTTCGGTGTGGTTTCTCGTCGGCATAGTTTCAATAATTACAGATTCTTCTTCGAGATGCAGCGCACACAAAATTAACGCACTCTTAACCTGAGCGCTGGCAACTTGCAATTGATAATTCAATGGTTTGATAGATGATGGTTTGATCATAATAGGCATCATTCCGTTTTCGTTTACGGAAATGTCAGCTCCCATTATTCGAAGTGGTTCAACAATTCTTTTCATCGGCCTTTTAGAGAGTGATTCATCACCTGTAATAAGCGATTCAAAATTCTGTGCTGATAAAATTCCGCTCATCAAGCGCGCGGTTGTACCGGAGTTGCCCGCATATAATTCACTGTTCGGTTTTGAAAATCCTTTGTAACCTCTACCAGACACTTTTATAAATTGTTCATTCATTTCAAAAAAGCAGCCGAGTTTTTCAAAGCAGCTAATAGTTGAGCGCACATCCTCGGAGTCGGAACAATTTCTGATGAACGAAACACCATCTGCCATTGCAGCAAACATCACCGCCCGGTGCGAAATTGATTTATCGCCGCGTAGTTTCAACTCACCGCAGATTGTTTCAGTTTTTTCAAATTTCTGAATCATTTCTCACACCATTTATCAATCAATCTGTCAAGTTCAACTTGAGAAAGCTCGCTCTCTTTATACATTCCTTTTTGCACGCGCTGTCTTTGTGCTTCATATAAAGTAACAGCCGCTGCAACAGATACGTTTAAACTCTGAATCATTCCACGCATCGGGATATAAAAAGTTTCGTCGGCAAATTCTTCGGCTTCAGATGAAACGCCACGTTTTTCATTTCCAAAAACGAGCGCAACCTTCTTGGTTAAGTCTATTTCGTAAAGATTCACAGCGTTTTTATTTAACATGCTGGCGTAAATTTTAAATCCTTGTGTACGCAATTCATCAAAACAAATTTTTGTGTCGCTATATTTTTCTGCTTCAACCCATTTGTTTGCAGACGAGGAAGAAGTTTTGCTAATGCGCGGGAACGATTCGAATGTATAAAGAAGAGTTACTTTAGCTACGCCTACTGCATCGCATGTTCTCAATATAGCGCTGACGTTGTGAGGGTCATGAATATTTTCCATAACTACTCTAAGCGAAAACTGACGCGATGTTGCGCTTGAAATAATTTTTTCAAGGCGTTTATCTGTCTTAAACTTTCTCATCACTTATCAAAAATAAGTTTATAGATGGTTAAGAGGTGTTCTTTGCGCGCCTTGTCAACTAAAATTTTTTTATCAGGCGAACTTTGCAAATAGAATTTCAGCAGCTCAACGGTTTTGTCAATAGCTTCATCTTCACTGTGAGACCAGCTTTCGCATCCTTTGATTGACGGCACTTCTGCAGTGTAACCGTCATCGGTTTGTGTAACGTGTAAATCTAAAACCAAAATATTTCCTTTAGTTTATTTAAAAGCTAATGGCTAACAGCTAATAGCTATTCGCAGCAACCGCTTCGCCTTTAATAATTTTCACACTTGCGCTGGCTCCAATTCTATCAGCACCGCTTGCAATCATCAGTTTTGCGTCTTCTGTAGTTCTAATTCCGCCTGATGCTTTAACACCAACCGTCGAACCAACGACGTATCTCATCAAAGCAACATCTCCGGCAGTAGCGCCGCCTTTGCTGAATCCCGTTGATGTTTTTACAAAGTCTGCTTTTGCCTCTTTTGCCAGAAGACATGCTTTTATTTTTTCTTCATCTGTGAGAAGCGCAGTTTCAATTATTACTTTACAGATTGCGCCAAATTTTTTTGCAGCAAGAACAACTTGATTGATGTCATTAAAAACATATTCGTTTTCGTTTTGTTTTAACATACCGATATTAATCACCATATCAATTTCCTGCGCGCCGTTCTTGAGAGCTTGTTCTGCTTCAGCCCGTTTCGTCTCGGTTGTTGTTGCGCCCAAAGGGAAACCAATCACCGTGCAAACTTTTACTTTCGAGCCGCTTAATAGAGCTTTGCACATCTGAACGTAACACGGATTAATACAAACAGATGCAAAGTTATAAGTTCTCGCTTCATCGCATAGTTTTTTTATCTCTTGAGGTGTTGCATCCGGCTTTAGTAAAGTATGGTCTATCATTCTTGCTACTTCTTCATCAACATACCCGCCAACGCCGATGCTGGCTGCAATTCTTTCTGCGCCGTTGCTGATTATATTTTTTACTGCAGTTGGTTGATCTATTACGTTACGTTCCCAACCTGCGCAGGTTCCGCCGTGGCAGTAAAAATCCTGAAGAGATTTTTCAATTAAAACTTGTGAGACAACTTTTTCAATTAATCCGGTGTTCATTCTCTAAGCTAATTTTTGTTTTGTAGTTTTGATATATGCAAGAAAAGTATTTTGAAGCAGCATTGCAATCGTCATTGGTCCAACACCGCCTGGTACAGGAGTGATAAACGATGCTTTTTTTGAAACATTTTCAAAATCAACATCGCCAACAATTTTATATCCTTTCGGCGATGAAGAATCTTCAACGCGATTTATTCCAACATCAATTACAGCGGCGCCATTCTTCACCATATCGGCTGTAATAAAATTTGCCTTGCCAATTGCAGCAATCAAAATATCCGCATCTTTAGTGAATCGGGTTAAATTTTTTGCTGCGGAATGACAAACTGTTACAACTGCATTGGCTCCATCTTTTTTCTGAAGAAGCATGTTTGCTACCGGTTTGCCTACTATGTTGCTTCTTCCAACCACAACAACGTGTCTGCCGCTTGTTTCAATTTTGTATCTCTTGATTAGTTCAACTATTCCGTTTGGTGTACAAGGATAAAAAGTATCTTTGCCAATTACAAGATTTCCAACATTAACCGGATGAAATCCATCAACATCTTTGCCCGGAAAAATTTTCTCAATAACTTTTTCTTCATTGATTTGTCCGGGGAGCGGAAGCTGGACAAGTATTCCATCGTAATTTTCATCCGCATTGTAATAATCTATCAATTCGAGCAGCTGCTGCTCTGTTGTTTCACCCGGAAGTTTTTCAACTTTTGAAAGCATTCCGATTTCACTGCACGCTTTGCTTTTAGAGGAGACATAAACTTGCGACGCAGAATTTTCTCCTGCCAAAATTGCAACTAAACCCGGCGGTCTAATGTTAAGCGATTTAAGCCAATCAATTTTTTCTTTCAGCTCTTTTCTAATTTCCGCCGCTACTTTTTTACCGTCAATTATTGTTGTCATCTCTGAGTTCCTGAGAATTAATATTCTTTCCGGTCACTTGTATCCAGCATCCAGTATCCAGCATCATCAATTATTTTATTTTCTTATCACAGCAACTTTTGCTGTAGTTACATTATTGGCTTCTTCATCGTATGCAACAATTATATAAATTCCTGTTGGCACAAGTTTGTTTTCAGAATCGGTTCCATCCCAAAATGCAATTTTACCTCCGGGTGATTTTAAATCGCGAATTAAATCGCCGCTGATGCTTAATATTCTTATGCTGCTGTTTCTAATCAATCCGTCAATCAGTACCGAGTTTGATTCTCCCTCTTGAACTAAAAGAGGATTGGGGTAAATAAATAAACTTCCGAAATTTTGCTGCGGTTGAATCGAAATGGTTTGCAACACAGCCAAGCCATAATCTGTACCGATATAAACAATTCCCTTTTTTGGATCTATGGTAATACTTTGTATCTCATCGTTTGGTATGGGACTGTTTTTTGAGTTGTATTGATCAATAAGTTGAAGTCCATCCGGCGACAAAACAAAAACGCCCTGCTGTGTTCCAATCCATTTATTATCAAGCGGGTCTACGGCTATGCTGGTTACTGTTTGATTTCTTACTGCGAATAGCGGAATCTTAGATATTTGTGGTCTTGTTGGATCGGAAACAGTTATAACATTCACACCAACATTTGTACCTACCCAAATTTGCCCTCTTCGGTCAACG
>JBFLWC010000180.1:0-4003 GCA_040758415.1 Bacteroidota bacterium
AATGTGAAATCGAGTTAATAGAAACTTTTTTTGAGGAGGTATTCAATTTTTTTGAAATTGATTCGGCAGAGCAATCCGAACAAGAACTTGCGCGCTTTGGTATGGCTTTCATAAATATCTTTAACTACACAAAGGAGCTATATACTCAAAAGAAGAAACAGAAAGGTTATCTCGATTTTGAAGACATTCTTCTTCTTACGCAGCAGATAATACAGTTAGACGAGGTAAAAAAATATTTGCGCGGAAAATTTAAGTACGTAATGATTGATGAATATCAGGACACCAATGAACTACAGTATGAAATATTTATGCCGGTACTTGATCATTTAAAAAGCGGTAACTTGTTTGTTGTTGGGGATGAGAAGCAAAGCATTTATATGTTCCGCGATGCCGAGCTGGAAATTTTCGAGCGGACAAAAAACGAAATTCATTCGATGCAGGGGGAAGGACAACTTCTTACTTTGCCACACAGTTTTAGAATGTCGCCGCAGTTAGTTCTTTTTACAAATCAGTTGTTCGGGAATCTATTCAGAAATCCAAATCCTATATTTAACGAAGTGGAACAGAGCAACTTGATTTGCGCGAAAGAAGAAAATGAAGAAGGTAGTATAGAATTTTTATTGGCTGATGAAGGAGGCGAATATAGTGAGAGTGAATTAGTTGCAAACAAAATTTTGGAGTTAATTTCGGAAGGGAAAAAATATCCGATTGCTTTTAGGGATATTGCATTGTTGTGCCGCAAACGCGATTTGTTTGCCGAACTGGAAAAATCTTTTGTAGAACGCAATATCCCTTACACAATAGTAGATGGAAAGGGATTTTATCAACGCCAGATTATATATGATATATACAACTATCTTTTATTTCTTCTTAACAAAGACGATGATGCCGCACTGGCAGGAGTTTTACGCTCGCCGTTTTTCAATATTTCAGATTTACATCTTTACGAAATATCGCTTGAAGAGGGGAATACTTTTTTTGAAAAGCTTCAAAAAAAATCGCAATCAAGTCCACAACTTAAACCAGCATTTGAAAAGTTGAATGAGAACTTGAAATTGGAATCTAATTCGGAAATTTATTCACTGATTAGAAAAATACTTTTAGAAAGCGGATACTGGACTGTAATAGCAGCAAAACAAAATTCATCTCAAGAATTAGCGAATGTTGAAAAGCTGCTCTCGATTGCTCGCAGCTTTGCAAAAAAAAGTTTTAAGAATTTGTACGACTTCACTCTGTTCTTACGTGAATCTATTGATGGGTATGAAGATGAAGGACAGGCGTTATCTGCAAGAGATGAAAATACAGTTAAGCTGTTGACAATTCATAAAGCTAAAGGGCTCGAATTCAAAGCGGTGTTTCTATATGGATGTAATGAAAAAACGAGAGAAAGTTTTGTAAAGTCAAAGTCGGCTGGTGTTGATAAAAATTATGGACTGCTTGCAAAAGTTCCGCTTGAACAAAACTATTTTGATGGATATACTACTGCTCCGGTTGTTTCTCTTTACAATTATTCTGTTCACAAAAAAAATGTTGCAGAGATGAAACGGCTTTTGTATGTCGGCATTACACGTGCCGTAAGTCATCTGTTTATTACGGCGACTCATAACAAATACAGACCACAGAAAAATTCTTTTTTTGAATTAATTGGAAAAGGATTAAAGACAGATTTCCAGACGAACAAAATAATTCTTTCGTCAAATGTAGAGTTCATGAAATTTCTAGGTGAGGGATTTGATTTTTATACCCGACCTGTAACAATTACAATTCCAATTGTAGAGAAGATTGGAAGAGAATTTGTAAAACAAGATGAATTGATTGAAGAAGCAAAAGAGAAAATAAATCTAACTCAAAAAATAAAAGATATTCCAAAGAGTGAAATTATTTCTGCAACAAAGATTTCAATGTTCGCTCAATGTCCGGTAAAATATCAACTTACTTACGAGTTGGGATATTCAACTATTTATGCTCTTGTGCGGAGAAGGCAGAATGAGTTCGAATTCAACCCGAATGAAGATGATGAACTGCGGAAGTTTGCTCAACTGCGAGGGAAATTAATTCACGAAACACTGAAAGAAGAATTGTGGGGTTATTCCGAATCGCAGTCAACACTAAAGAATTTTATTGTGAACCGTTTATCGGCAGAAAATTTTTCTAACGGTACAACAAAGCAGAATTTGAGCGACTCAATCATAGAAGAAATTGAACATTTTTATTCTTCTTCAACATTTAGAGAAGTTTCTGCACACAAAAATTTTAAAAATGAATTTGAAGTCTATTGCGAAGAAGGCGAGCATTATCTTTACGGAATTATTGATAAACTGATTATTGAAGAAGACAAGTTGATAATTGTTGATTACAAGACAGATAATGTTTTGCTCGGAAATTTGAATGAACGTGCCGAAGATTACTTTTCTCAACTTACTTTTTATGCTTATCTTCTATCAAAACTTTATCACAAATACAGCAGCTTTGAGCTTCGCTTAATTTTCTTAAAACACGTTGATGAACATACCGTACGAAATATTACCCGTGATGATTTGAAGAAATTCAGCGTTAAGTTGAATCAATTTATTGAAGGAATTTATTCAAACGAGTTCAAACCAAATCTAAATCACTGTTCAAGATGCCATTTTGCTTTGGAAGGTAACAGATGTATAAAAGTTTTTTCATAAAATTTTTTTTTGTTGTTCCTATTTTTGCTCTTGTCTCGTGTTCGGTTCCTGTTCCTCTTTATGAATATCCGCCCGATTGGAAAGATGTAACGATGCGTGAAAAAACAATAGTAGATTATTCTAAATTTCTAAAGGGGAAAAAGATATTCTTAGATCCCGGCCACGGCGGAGAAGATAGAAAAAACAAAAACAAAAATGGAGATGTGATTGAAGCCGATGTGAATTTGCGTGTAGCGGTAAATTTGAAAAAATATCTTGAAGCAGCCGGTGCTCAAGTTTTTATTTCTAGAGAAGAAGATAAAACAGTTGCTCTTGCTTATCGTTCTGAACTTGCAAACACAAGTGGTGCAGAAATATTTGTGAGCATTCATCACAATGCACCGGCAAAATGGGAAGACGATTACACTAATTACACATCAACTTATTACCACGCAAAAGAAACAGATTACGAATACGAACCATCGAATCACGACATTGCGCGTTACATTCAACGCGATCTTTCTTATGTGATGGGAAATCCGGGCGGGCTTGGTTCGTTTGACGGCACTTATTCCGATTACAATATTTATCCTGGCGAAGGATTTTCTGTTCTACGCAAAACAAAAATTCCGGCCGTACTAGTTGAGTGCGCTTTTCATACAAGTAGATTGGAAGAGCTTCGTCTTAATAAAGAAGAGTTTAATCAAATTCAAGCGTGGGGAATCTTCAGGGGACTTGCAAAATATTTTCGTGCTGGTAAACCGGAAATAATTTTTCTTCCCGACAGTTTAAAAATTGAAAACAACTCTTTACAAATTTCATTTTCGCTTCGGGATTCGATCGGGATAAATCCAAAATCGCTTCACGTGTTCTTCAATAAAGAGGAGAAAGAATTTTCGTTTAAACAATCATCGAACATTCTTTCTGTGAAAATTGATTCGGTGAAACCGGGTGCTTATCCAGTCAAAATAATCGTAGTAAATAAAAACGGAAATCATTCATATCCGTATCACAAGGAGATATTTATAAGTGATTCACTTCAACCAATATTTAGTGATTAAAGCACGAAATCCAAAGCACAATCCGCCTCCGTCGAATTTCACTTCTGCCTCGACACAAGTCGGTGGTCTAGCGTCTAGCGTTTCTTGAAGTAATCAATAGTAATCCGTAATCCTTCTTCTCTACTAATTTTTGGTATCCAACCTAAAACCGCCTTTGCTTTGCTGATATCCGGCTGGCGAACTTTCGGATCGTCAACGGGCAATTCTTTATAAACAATTTTGCTTTTTGAATTGGTTAGTCGAATAATTTCTTTTGCAAAATCCTCTATAGTAATTTCGTTGGGGTTGCCA
>JBFLWC010000181.1:0-3809 GCA_040758415.1 Bacteroidota bacterium
CAAAGATACGTGATGAAAACATCAAATGAAATAAATTTTCTTTCCTTCTTATCATCAAAAATTTATTTCTCTAAAAAACTAAAGTTCACAAAGAAAGATTGTACCCAAGTCTTTATATTTGCGCAGCATTTATCAACAACTTATGGGAATCAAAAAATGTACAAAGTAGTTTTATTGCGGCACGGCGAAAGCACTTGGAACAAACTAAATCTTTTTACCGGTTGGACGGATGTTGATCTTTCCGAAAAAGGTTTTGAAGAAGCAAAGCAAGCGGGTGCTGTTCTTAAACAAGAAGGTTACACTTTCGATATAGCGTTCACTTCGGTATTAAAACGCGCAATTAGAACGTTGAACATTGCATTGGAAGAGCTGGACTTGTTGTGGATTCCGGTTATTAAATCATGGCGGTTGAATGAAAGGCATTACGGTGCGCTTCAGGGATTAAACAAAGCGGAGACAGCAGAAAAGTACGGCAATGAAAAAGTAAAAGTATGGAGAAGAAGTTACGATGTTCCGCCGCCGCCGCTTGAGGAAAATGATGAACGTTATCCGGGCAAAGACCGCCGATACGCAGAAATGGAGAAGAAAGATATTCCGTTAACAGAAAGTTTAAAACTAACTGTAGATAGATTTCTTCCATACTGGCATGAAACGATTGCACCAACAATTAAAAACGGCAAACGTGTTATTGTTGCTGCACACGGAAATAGTTTGCGTGCGCTTGTTAAATATCTTGATAATATTTCCAATGAAGAGATTGTAGAATTAAATATTCCAACCGGAATTCCATTGGTTTATGAACTCGATTCAAATCTGAAAACAATTAAACATTATTACCTTGGCAATCAAGAAGAAATTAATGCAGCAATAAATGCAGTTGCAAAACAGACAGAGATGAAGTAATATTGCAACAAAGAAAGGAGAAGGTTTCATAGTTATTTCTACTATAACTAATTCGCAGGAAAAATTCTTATGAAGAGAACAGTTCTTTTTGCATTCTTTCTCCTTTCGTTCACCTCTATTTATCCCCAAACAGTTATAGGTAAATACGCCGGAGAATTTTTAGCAATTGGTGTTGGCGGACGTGCGCTTGCCATGGGCAGTGCGCAGGTTGCAATTGCCAACGATGTAACCGCGGGTTACTGGAATCCAGCCGGACTTGCACTAATTAATTATCCCCAAGTTGTATTGATGTACGAGGGACGTTTTGGAAATCTTATTAACTATAATTATGGTGCAGCAGCCATTCCTTACAGCAAAGATATGAGCTTCGGATTGAGTATTATACGGCTGAGCATAGACGGCATTCCAAATACACGTAACGCTCTGTATGATGCAAACGGAGACGGTATACTTGACATTGGAACTGGCGATCGTTTAGACATAACTAAAATTTCCGAATTCAGCAATGCTGATTGGGCAGTGTATTTAACGTTTGCAAAACGGGAATTAGAAAATTTTTACTGGGGCGCTAATGTAAAATTAATTTCACGTAGCATTGCAGAGTATAGTGCATTCGGTATCGGCTTTGATATTGGCGCTGTTTATAAACCTTCGGAAAATTTTTATCTCGGTGCTAATATTCAAGATATAACAACAACACTTGTTGCATGGAATACAGGGCGCAACGAATTAATCTCTCCTACTGCAAAAGTTGGTGTCGGCTATGCCTTACAAATTTTTAGCGGAACGTTAATGCCAGTTATTGATTTAGATATTCGTTTTGAAAACAGAAGATTTGCATCGCTGTTTAATGTTGGTCCTGTTAGTTTTGATGCACGCACAGGATTGGAATACAAATTCAAAAATATTTTTGCTGTGCGCGCAGGTTATACAGATGTAAAACAATTTACCATAGGTGCTGGAATTTTTCTGCCAAAACTTCAAATTGATTATTCATTTGCCCGTTTCAGCCAATCGAAAGCAGTACGCCTCGAGGATAGCCACAGAATTTCTTTGACTCTAACTCTTGAACAGCCAAAGTTCGCAAGAGAAGGGTTGTAAATTTTTTTCTTGACAAGTGTTCATTCGTTCACTATATTTTCAGTGAACAAAAGGACACTATCATGAAAAACGAATTAACCTTACGCCAGAAAGAAATTCTTGACTTCATTCAAGAATACTCAAAACAAAAAGGGTTCCCGCCAACTTTTAGAGAAATTGGAAAACAGTTTAACATCGCAAGCACATTTGGAGTTAAACGCCACATTGATGCGCTTGTGAAAAAAGGTTACATCTCGAACGAAAGTAAAACAAGCCGGACACTTTCAATACTTGCAGACCTGCTTAACAAACCCAAACAACCGCACGATAATATGATAGTGCTTCCCGTTGTAGGGCGTGTTGCAGCCGGACAGCCGATACTTGCAGAAGAAAATATCGAAGGAAATTTTTTAGTGGATACAAGTTTGTTACATAACAGAAATGATTGTTTCGGATTAAAAGTCCGCGGCGATAGTATGGTCAACGCTGGAATTCTTGAAGGCGACCTGGTAATCGTTTCTCCGAATCAAAACGCATCCAACGGTGATATTGTTGTTGCTCTTTTACATGATGAAGCGACAATGAAACGATTCATTGCCCGAAATAACAAAATTTATTTGATGCCCGAAAACGAAAACTACCAACCTATCGAAGTTAATGAGCGGGAAGATTTTTCGATCATCGGAAAAGTAATTGGCGTTTTTAGAACTTACAATTGAGCGGAGGAAAAAATGAAATCATTACTATTCACATCGGCAATATTAAATAGAAATAGAGTAAAATTTTTGTATGGTTTTGAAGAAGTTAATTTGGAACCTTATTACATCGGCAGAAATAAAAACGGTAAAAAAGTCCTTTACGGAAAAATCAATAGTTCGAACGAAATCAAAATGTTTGAGTACGACAAGATGTGCAACATCAAAGTTCTTTGCTTTGATAAATTTTCTCCGGTTATTCCGATAATTCCAAGTTTTAATTAGAGTATACAATGGTACCGAAATTAAAAAGAGAAAGAGTAGATTACCTTATAGACCATTTGTGGCAGCATGGCTACTTAACATTAAGCAGAAAATTTGGCAAGTATCTTCCCGTTCCGCCTATGATGGGTAAATACGAAGTTGACGCAGTAGCAAAATATAAAAAGAAAATTGCCATCGGATTAACTGTCTCCGATGAAGAATTAAACGACCCTTCATTTTTAAGCAAGCTCGACTTCTTAGCAAATTACACTTCACGTTTTCCGCAAAACAGAGTTACACTTTTTCTTGGCGTTCCATACAACTCACAAGCAAAAGCTTCGCTTCTTATTTCTTCGCTTGATGAAAAAACGCAAAAGCATATTAAAATTGTTGCAATACCTGAAAGTGCCTGAGTTCCTAAGTGAAAATCTATGTGTAAGGTAAGCTCCAAATAATAGGATATTAAATGAACTATACTTTAGTTCATTAGCAGTAACTAATTCATCACAATAGTTTATTCCATCAGTTATCACATCAGCACTAAAATTATGTAACAATTTTCCAAAATAATGTAACGCAAAAAAACTATTGTAAAATTATTTTTACATCGTCAAAAAAAAGGAGTTAAAAATGGAAACAATCGTTTTTAAAATTAAAGGTATGAGCTGCGGGCATTGCGTTATGGCAGTTAAAAAAGAATTATCAAAGTTAGCATTGGATTCTTTTGAAGTTGAGATTGGTTCTGCAAAAGTAAAGTTCGATGAATCAAAAGTAGAACTTTCTGCAGTTGAAAAAGCAATAGCCGAAGCCGGCTACGAGGTAGAAAAGTAAACCTACTTACTAAAAACAGGTTGTGATATGAAAAAT
>JBFLWC010000182.1:0-5178 GCA_040758415.1 Bacteroidota bacterium
GCAAGAATTGAGGCAGGATTTCTTTTTAGACTTCTCCAGATGGGAGAGAAATTGAGAATGCCACATTCGAGGCCAATGCCGAGCATAGACTCTAATTGCCATGAAATGAGAATTAATGATGAAAGAAAAACTTGGCGAATAATTTATAGAATTGACGAAGATGCAATAATAATTCTTGAAGTGTTTTGTAAAAAAACTCAACAAACGCCCAAACAAGTAATAGATATCTGTAAAAAAAGAATAAAGGAGTATGACAATGAATAAACAAAAAAGAAAGAGCTTAGAAAAAAAGGGTTGGAAATTTGGTTCGGCAGAAGAATTTTTAGGTTTATCGGAAGAAGAATCTGCCTATATTGAATTAAAGATGAAACTAAGTGCTAATTTGAAAAAGTTACGCTCTGAACAAAAACTTACACAAGTTGAACTTGCGAAAGTCATTAAGTCCAGCCAATCGCGCGTGGCAAAACTTGAAACCGGTGATCCATCAGTCTCTCTTGATCTTATAATTAGATCATTATTAGCTCTGGGGACTTCAAATAAAGATATTGCTCGTGCCATATCCTCTTAATATTTTATTCTGAAGGCTAACGGCATTGCAATTAAAGCGTAGCCCAGAACAACTATCCCGTTATTTTAATTAGTGTTTATAATTTAGCAGACGGTGCGTAACTTAAACTGAACGCACCGGCTGCTACTAACTTACATTTTGTACTACATTCAAAGAGCAACTCGATAAAAAGAACAAACAATAAAACAGCACAAATGCCGCAATGAAAACGCGGTCAATGTTGACCCGCTTGTTATACTTACGTCTTTAAGACAGAAGGCAGAACTAAAAATAATTCTGCCTTCATGGGTATATACTTTGTTATTTACTATTAGGACATTTGTCCGGTTACTATTTTTGTTAGTTTTTTAATAGTCATTTTAATTTTTCTTCATTTTCTTTTTAGGTACTGCTACACCTAAGTTTGGATGAAAGTCTTTTATCAATCGGAGATATTGACGAACTGTATGGAGCGACCTTCCGGTAATCTGAGTAATCGAGATCGCATTGTGTTTCTTTTTCACTAATGCTAAACATTTTCCTCTACCTCATAAGTGTCTCACAATTTAGGGGTGCAGTATATATCCTTATCCGTTACCGGATCAACTCCGTTGTTCGTACAACCTTGGCATACTATTTTAATTACCGTAAAGAAAAGTAAATATGTTTTGATATTCATCTTTATGTTCCTAACTCCTGTTTTTCAAAGTAGTGTTGCACATAACAAAGAATATTATGATCGAAATGCAACTATAATTTATACAATAATAAACGATATACTCAAGTCAATTAGGTGACTGGCGAAGGTGCAGGTTATGCAGGTGGAATTGTATCTGCAGCAATTGACGGCGAACGGTGCGCCGAGGCGATTATGAAATTTATAAGCAAGTCTTGAAGAGGAATCAGAAATCAGAAATAAAAAAATATATTAATTCTCAGGCACTCAGGCACTTAGAGTTTCACGTCTTCTTATAGCATTTGGCTTTCTATTGTGTTAAATTTATTTGAGAACTTATTCATTCTGATTTTCTTTTGATGAACATTACTCTTCTCCTGTGGCAATGAGATGAACGACAAAAATTCAAAAATTCAAGAAAGCACGTTGTACGAAATTTGGAAGAGGCAAAATTATAAGAGCCCTCTCAAAACTTTTGCAGGAGACGATATTTCCATTCTCGATAGCGGCACCCACAGCGATGAAACAGCCGGACCGGATTTCAAAAATGCAAGAATAAGGATAGGCAACCTTACCTACATTGGCGATATTGAAATTGATAACGATTACTCGGACTGGAAAACACACGGGCATAATATTGACAGTAAGTACTTAAAAGTAATTCTTCACGCAGCTCTTTTCAATAAAAACAAATATGCTTTCGTTTACACACGTGACGGGAGAAAAATTCCATCAATTAGTCTTTCAGATTTTATCGAAAAGGATATTCTGGAAAATATTCGAAGTGGAATTAATAAAGAGAAAGAAGAAACTGCAGCAAAAATAAAATGCACAAGCTGCATTGAAAATATTCCGGAAGAGACAAAAGAAAAATTTTTACAGCAGTTAGGTGTAGTCAGGTTCGAAAAAAAATGCAAAAAAATCTTTCAACGACTGCAGGAGCTGCAGTTTATAAAAGAACTCAAGATTAAAGAGCCGGTAATCTCTTACGATCTTTCATCGCAATTCCAGGAAAGGAAATTCAGCCATTCCGATTTTTCATCTAAAGAAATATGGCAGCAGCTCTTGTATGAATTGGTTTTTGAAGCGCTCGGCTATTCGAAAAATAAATTGCAAATGATGAACCTGGCACAGGCGGCAAATATAAATTTTTTGAATAAGATTGAAAGCGATGGTGTACTTGTTGAAAAATATGAAGCTGCTCTGCTGCACGTTAGCGGATTAGTACAAAATATTCATGCCGTCAAAGAAGAAAATTCAAAAAGATATATAGAAAGAATTTCGCTTCACTGGAATTCGGTCAACTCGTTTTACGATGGTAAATTTCTTGAGGAAACAGATTGGCACTTCTTTAGACTGCGTCCTCAGAATTTTCCAACTATACGTATTGCAGGCGGTGCAAGAATTTTGAAAGAGCTTCTTCATAATAATTTGATACCTACAATGACTAAAAAGATAAAAGAGATTCACACACCTGCCGTGCTTATTAATTCTCTCCGCTCTTTATTTGTTATAAGATCGAACGGCTACTGGAAGAACCATTACGTATTCGATCAGCCAACGAACGGTGAAATAAAATATTTTGTAGGTGCATCACGAGCAGATGAAATTGTTGTGAATATTGTTCTTCCCTTTTTTGCGGTATACTTTGATGTGTTCGGCAATACAAACCTCTCTAAAAAAATAATAAAGCTCTACAGTGTTTACCAACAGCGGTCTGAAAACCAAATAATAATGGAAGTTGCACACGCATTGAATCTAACAGCGCAAATGAAGAGGACAATTGTAGCGCAAGGTATGATTGAATTATACAGAAATTTCTGTTCCAAAAATAAATGTTTGGAATGCGAAATTGGCAAAGTGGCTTTTAACTAATCTTCTCCAAATAAAAATTGGTTTTCATGCTTGCTGTTCTTGAATCACTAAAACTATCCACAGAATTTCTCGAGAAGAAAGGAATTGAATCGCCGCGGCTAAATGCCGAGCTTTTGCTTGCCGAGATTCTGAATTGCAAACGATTAGATTTGTATCTGAAGTTCGACCGTCCGTTAGATGAAAATGAAATAACGAAATACCGCCAGTGGATTAGCCGGAGAGGAAAGTTTGAACCGCTTCAATATATAATCGGTAAAGTTGAGTTTTATGGCTTGCAATTCAAAGTTACACCTGATGTTTTAATTCCGCGTCAGGAAACAGAAATATTGGTAGAAGAAACAATCAAGTTTTGCAAAGAGAAAAGCGGTCTTAAAATTTTGGATATCGGAACAGGAAGTGGAAATATTCCGATCTCCCTTTCAAAAAATTTAAGTGATGTTGAGATTGTAGCAATTGATGTTTCCGAAAAAGCAATTCAAGTTGCAAATGAAAATGCAGAGTTAAACGAAGTTAAGCCGAAAATTCAATTTATAGTTTACGATATTAATAACTTCTCAGCTGGAGCGGAATTATTTGATGTTGTGGTCTCAAATCCTCCATACGTCAGTGCAAAAGAATATCCGAATCTTCAAAACGAAATTATACAATATGAACCCGACATTGCAGTTACCGACTTGAATGACGGACTGCACTTTTATAAAGTAATTGCGGAACGATCAAAATTATTTTTGAAAAAAGGCGGCAAAATATTTCTGGAAATAGGGCAAGGGCAAATGGAAGATGTAGCGCAAATTCTTTCTGAAAATAATTTTGTTAACATTCAGCTCACAAAAGATTTTCAGCAAGTTGATAGAGTGATAGCAGGAGAATTAAAATGCGAGCGTTAGTGCAAAGAGTTTCGGAAGGATCTGTAGCCGTAGATGAACCGAAACATTTTGCAGAAATAAAAAAAGGGATGGTAATTTTTCTTGGTGTAAAAGAAGGAGACACAGAAGAGGATTTGAATTTTGTAGCAGATAAATGTTCCAACCTCCGCATATTTGAAGATACGGGCAACAAAATGAATTTATCTCTTAAAGATATTGATGGAGAAGCGTTGGTTATTTCTCAATTTACACTTTACGGCGATGCGCGTAGAGGGAATCGTCCAAGCTTTTCAGATGCGGCACGACCCGACTTTGCAGAAAAGATGTATGAAAAATTTATTCTAAGAATGAAAAACAATCTTGGTTACGATAAAGTTAAGTCTGGAATTTTTGGCGCAATGATGCTTGTGAAAATATTTAATGATGGACCGGTTACAATTCTTATTGAATCAAAATAATAGAAAGGATTCACCGAGTTGCATTCAACAATTATGATTTTTATGGATGGAGTTGGCATTGGGAAAAAAGATTACGAGAATAATCCTTTCTTCAAATATGGATTCAAAACTTTTTCCGAAATATTCGGAGGCATTCCACATCTTGATGAACAAAAATTAAAAGGGGAAAACTCTTTTCTGTTTCCGGTAGATGCGAGTATGGGCGTGCCGGATATTCCGCTCAGCGGTACAGGACAAACGTCAATCTTCTGCGGCGTTAACGCGCCAAAGATAATCGGCAAACATTTTGGTCCTTATCCTTATTCAACACTTGTTCCGTTAATTGAGGAGAAAAATATTTTTCACGAGTTCATCAAAAGAAGAAAAAAAGTTTTTTTTGCTAACGCATATCCAAAAGTTTTTTTTGAATATGTTAACTCGGGCAGAAGAAGATTAAGTGTAACAACTCTCAGTTGTATTCTCAGCGGAGTCCGGTTAAATAAAATTTACGACCTAAGAAGAGCCAGGGCGTTGAGCGCAGAAATTGATAACAGCCGCCTGGTCGAACGCTTGAATTATAAACTCCCGATCATCAAACCTGAAACTGCGGCAAAACGGCTGTTGCGTATTGGTTCACAAAATCATTTTACACTATTCGAAATTTTTTATACGGATCATTTGGGACATGGAAGAAATAGCGATCATCTTGAATACACAATTAAAGTTCTGGATCGTTTTCTTTATTTCGTGATGATTAATCTTACAAAAGATATTACA
>JBFLWC010000183.1:0-3411 GCA_040758415.1 Bacteroidota bacterium
TGATGAAATGAGGACTACTAAATGATTCTAGTAGATTCTTCAGTATTTATTGACTACTTCAACGGAATAAATAATTGGCACACAGAGGAATTAAATTCTTTGCTAGGTAACGAATTAGTAATAACTGGAGATTATATATTAGCAGAGGTTTTGCAAGGATTTAGAAATGATAAAGATTTTAAGATTGCTAAAGAAATAATGCAATCTTTTCCCTGTTTTAATATTTGTAACGAAAAATTAGCAATAAAAAGTGCCGAGAACTTCAGATATCTCAGAACAAAAGGAATAACTATTAGTAGGACAGTGGATTTAATTATAGGAACATTCTGCATTGAAAACAGGATAGAATTATTACACAACGATAAAGATTTTGAACTGATGGGATTGTACTTAAATTTGAAAATTAGAAAGTAGTTGTAAGCAAATAACTCGCACCTCAAGATAGCAAGTCCACAAAAATGTTAAGTAAATTATTTTCAGCATGTCATTTTTGTAATTTTACAGTTCGTTTTACATATAGAAATAATAAAATCAGAATCATTGGTGCCGGCTATTGGCGAAAAGGAAAACTGATATATGAAAAAGAAAATTGCCGGAGTTCTTCCAGCTGATAATTTTTACGACGAGGTTTCTGAATTTTACGATAAGATGATAGACTTCGAAAAAAATCTTGACCTGCGCATTCACGCATATCAAAAAATTTTTCCAGAAAAAGGAACTGCGGTAGATTTTGGATGCGGAATCGGTTTGGATTCAATAGCACTTGCGATGAACGGACACAAAGTAACTGCATTTGATGTCTCGTCAAAAATGATTGAAGAGACAAAACAAAACGCCGCTAAATTCCGGCTTAACATCAAGGCATACACTCAATCATTCGAATCTGTGCCGAAAAATTTTAACGGAAAATTCAATTATGTTGTATCTGTTGGAAATACAATTGCACACTTAAAAGCCAATCAATTAAAAAGAGCGATTGAGAAAATTTATAAAATGATCTTACCCGGTGGAAAAATTTTTCTTCACATTTTGAATTACGAACTGATCAAAAATCAAAAAATGAGAATCAACAACATAGCAAACAGAGATGGGAAAATTATAATTCGATTCTACGATTTTCTAACGGACAATCTGGATTTCAATATTCTCTCTTTTCATCAGAACTCGCCGAAAGATTTTCAACTTGTTACGACAAAACATTATCCGCACAAAAAAAGTGAAATAGCTTTTTACTTAAACGCAGCTGGTTTTACCGGAATAAAGTTTATGAAAAATTTTGCCGGTGAGAAGTTTAATGTGCGCGATTCAAAAGATTTGTTTGTTGAGGCAACAAAAAAATTATAACGTGCTCAATTTGTTTGCAGTTATTTCTCTGAATTGTTCTAATGTTTCTTCGCTTAACATTTTGAAAACCTGGTCGCGAAGTTTGCCCCATTTATTATGAACCGGACATGGTGTTTCAGACGAACAACCGGGGAAGCCAAGCACGCACGATTTGAAAACATCTAATCCATCAATCGCCTCAACTATATCAATCAATTTAATTTTTGCTGGTTTTTTTGCAAGAAAGAATCCGCCTTTCTTCCCCTTTTTAGAGCCAACTATCCCGCTGATTGTCAAAATCTGTAAGACTTTAGATACAAACTCTTTTGGGACTTTTAATTCTTTAGAGACTTCGTCGGCATTATAAATTCTATTTTCTTTAGCGGAAAGAAAAAGAACTGCTTGAAGTCCTAGCTCGCATGCTTTTGAAAAGAATACCGTCATAATTTCCTATAGAATATCTGATAAATAAAAATAAAAATTCTTCTTCTTTAACCCAAAATAATAGCGGCATTGGAACTGCTTCCGCAAAAAAGATTAAAAAAAATTAATATTTCTTTAAGAATATCTTAATCCAACCAGGATAAATTGCTTCCGTAAATATTGAGACGCTTTGCCTATGGCGTAAGCAATCATAAATAACAACCACACAAAAAAAGGAGTAACAAAATGAAGAAGTTAGTTGCATTAGTAATGCTTGTTGCTTTCTCGGCAACAGTATTTGCACAAGCTCAGCCACAAAAGAAAGTTGAAGCAACAAAGTCGGCTGTAGAAAAGAAAGCTGAAGCCGCAAAACCGGCTTCTGAGAAAAAAACCGAAGCTAAAGAACACAAAGAAAAGAAAGCTGAGGCAAAAGAACACAAAGCAAAAAAAGCTGAAGCAAAGGAAAAAGAAGCAAAGAAACCGGAAGCCAAAAAGTAATTTTGGCTTGTGATATCGCACTTTCTTTAAAACTATCGCTTTTTTACCGAAGAGAAAATTGTGGCTGTCTCAAAAGTAATTTTTCAAATATGAAATCCGCGAAAATCAGTTACAATCTGTTTTTTCCGTGTTCCCTTCTTAAAAAATAATTACTTTTGAGACGGCCACTTTTATTCGTAAAAATTAAACAATAGTTTTTCAACTTTACATTAGAGCTTTATAAATCAAAAGAAGTAATTACATTTCATCTTTTTTCTGATGTTCCCAAACCGAAATGTAGTTGTTAAACAAATTAGACTTTGAAATGAACCCTAGGTAAGTTCCCTTATCTGTAACGGCTAAATTCCAAATCTGTTTCCCTTTAAATAATTCTAAAACGTTGTTTATATCGGCACTAATGTCTATTTCATTATACCCTGTGTTCATGATTTCATCCACCAGAATTACATCATAAGCTTCTGTAGTTAACATAACTTCCCTTACATCATCCAGTGTAACAATTCCAACTAATTTTTTATTTTCATTAACAACAGGAAATAAATTTCTGTTAGTATGTGTTATCTTATCTACAAGCTGACGTAAAGTCATGTTTGGTAGAATTGCCACAAAATCCTTTTCTACCAAATCGCTTATTTTCATCTGTTGAATAAAATATCTTTCCTTTTCTGATCTAAACTTAATGCCGTCTTTAACAAGCGGGGCGATATAAATCGAATCGTGATGAAAGTGTTTAGAAATAAAAAAAGATAGCGCCGTTACAATCATTAACGGAACAATCAAAACATATCCACCAGTAACTTCTGCTATGAGAAAAATACCTGTAAGTGGTGAGTGTAAGACTCCGCTTAAAATACCAGCCATTCCAACTACAATAAAATTTATTCGATCGAGTTCTGCAAGTCCCAAATAGTTCATCGTATGAGTCAACAAAAAGCCGGTCATCGCCCCGGTAAATAATGACGGCGCAATAATTCCTCCATTGCCACCTGAGCTTATTGTTAAGGATGTTGCTATAACCTTTGAAAATACTATAAGCACCGTGAATATTATTAATGCAAGATTTTTATCAGCAAGATTGTTGAAAAAGCTATTTTGCAAAATATTTGCGAACTTCCCGGAGAGTAATGTTATTATTGAAGAGTAGCCCTCTCCATAAAGCGGGGGAAC
>JBFLWC010000184.1:0-2053 GCA_040758415.1 Bacteroidota bacterium
GGAAAAGAATTTTTAATTACAAAAAGACTCACAAACAAAGAATTAGCAGAATCAATAATTTCTTCAGTTAATGAAGTAATTAGATTTTAAGCGTGCTATTGTTCTCTTATATCAATTCCAGTTCCTAATTGGAGAAATTGTTATGAGAAAATCTCTTGAGGTGGCTTAACAAAATCAAAAGAAATGGAACCTGCCTGCCGCGGGCAGGTTCTACTTTTTAGTCGGTTGGTAGTGATAAGTTTTCATTTATTGACTCCACTACTAACATTTACTCAGGCACTTAGGAACTCAGGAACTTAGGCACTCAGCCACTCAGAACTTTCTCGGCAGTTTTTCTTCGCGCATCGCAGCATTGTAAACAAATGATGCCATAATTGTAGCTGCCTGCATCAAGTCGCCCTTCATTAGAGAATCATAAACATCCATATTGGAGTGATGCGTGCGTTTGCTGTAATGAATTTCATCTTGAATGAATTGAAATCCGGGCAGTCCGACGGCATCAAACGAAAGATGATCTGTCCCGCCGGTGTTTCGAATAGTTACTGTTTTTGCACCGAGATCGTTAAATGGTTTAAGCCACTCTTCAAAGATCGGAATAACTGCAAGATTACCCTGAGCATAAACACCGCGGATTTTTCCCGTTCCGTTATCAAAATTAAAATAAGCGGCAAGTTTGTCGTAATCTGGTTTCTTTTCTTTTTTTTCTCTATCGAAGAAATGATTTTTAACATATTCGCGCGAACCGATCAACCCTACCTCTTCTGCATCCCACAATGCAATTCTGATTGTTCGTTTTGGTTTTATTCCGAGTGTTTTCAGAATTCTAACGGCTTCCATCGCAATAGCACAGCCGGCAGCGTTATCTGTTGCACCTGTGCCGGCATGCCACGAATCGAAATGACCGCCGAGCATAACAATTTCTTCTTTCAATTTTTTATCTGTACCCGGAATTTCTGCAACGATGTTGTAACCAAGCGAATCGGTGTCAACAAAATTTGCTTGTACTTCTATTTCAACAGTTAACGGAGTGTTTGTTTTTAAGATACGAACCATTCTGTTATATTGTTCTACAGAAACAACTATGGAAGGAAGCGGCAGCTCGGAATTTTTTTTGTACGAACCTCCGCTTTGAACAAAAACAGTTCCGTGCATTCCATTGCCGGGTTCCAACAAAACCGAAGCGCCCTCATCTTTAAGAAACTTAGAAATTTTTTGTTGGAGCTCTCTGCGAGCAAGGAATTCATCCATTCTATTTGCAAACGGGCTTTTTGCACCCGGCTCAGGCGCCATCGCAAGTTTTTGCAAATCTTCTTCGGTTCTTCTTTTTGCATCAGCTTCGAAGGACGTTTCAACTTCCTGTTCGCTCTGTGTTAAAACTATCGCGTCTTTAATTTTGCCTTTATACTTTTCTAGGTCTTCGGCTTTTTTTACTTCGAGCAAAATAGGATTTCCTTTTACAATTCCTTTTGTTCCGGGCGTCCACGCTTTTGGATAAGCAATCAAAGGCATGTATTGCGGGGCTGTCATCGCTGCATAAATTTTTTGAAGCTCCCACCCGCGCCCGAAGGTTCCCCACGGTTCCATTTTAGAATTTTCTAAACCAATCTCCTTCAATTTATTTACTGCCCACTCTCCTGCTTGGCGGTATTGAGGCGAGCCAGCAAGGCGGGGACCGTAAACATCTGTCAGATAACTTACATATTCCATTACTTTGGAATCTTCTAATCCTTCTTTGCGTATTCGTTGAATGGTTTGAAGATCAACTTTTTCCTGCGCAAGAAGTTGAAATGTTGAAGTGAAAAGGAAAAATAAAACTGCAAGCAATTTGCGATCCATTTTAAAATCCGAATAAATTGATAGTTGAGTTAATTTATTTTTGTGGAGCCAAAAACTTTTCAATTATTTGATCTGAATAACAGCAACCAGCACTAACCCAGTATTCATATTGTCTCCTTTTTAATTGGTCGTTTATTTTTATTCTCTGTATTGAATTCTCATATTATTTACTTTCATCTAACCAGTAAAATGGTTTTCTATGTTGATGTGCAACTGC
>JBFLWC010000185.1:0-2479 GCA_040758415.1 Bacteroidota bacterium
GGAATATTTTTCACTCCGGTTTATTAAAAACAGTTTCACTCGAAGTTGAATTTAAAAAACCATCCGAAACATTTCATAAAGCAACTGTAATTTCAACACCTATAAAGAATTTCAGCGGAGATATTGATTCATTCAGTTTGATTGTTAAACCGATTGAAGAACCAACAACTGCGAAGGACGTTAAGCACACTCAGGAAGATTCAGTAGGGAAGATTGACCCGCCATTTCTTTCAAATGTTTTTCACGAAATACTTACGCCGATAAATGTAATTTTAGGATTTACCCAGGAGCTTGGTGAAAGCATTAATAACCCGAACGAAGAACAGAAAGAAGCAGTAGAGATAATAAAAGAAAATCAAAAACTCCTTCTTCAAATTATGGATAACGCTGTTGAGTATTCAACTCTTGAACAAAAAGTGATTAAATTCAGACCGGAACAAATTCAATTTATTGCCTTGTTGAACGAGTTGAAAGAGAATACACGCAAAACAGCAGAAGACAAAAAAGTTGAATTGGCTTACGGAAAAATTTCTTCTTCGATTTCTTTGGAAACGGATAAACAAAAATTTATTTCGTTATTAAGTTTATTCATCAAATTTGCAATTCAAATAACGAAGGAAAATTCTATCTTCCTTTCTGCTTCAACATACGAAGAAAATTATTGTGCTGTTGGAATCAAGGACACGCGAAATTCAATAACACCGTATCTATCAAAAGCATTCGCCGAAATATTTTCTGAAGATGAAAATATGAGCAGAAGAAATTACGGGTTCTCGAGATTTTCGGTTAAGCTTGCCAAGAAATTAATCGAGCTGCTTTCTGCCCGTAAGGAAATAATTATGAAAGAGGATGGAACGAATGAATTTGCTTTGGTTTTTCCCGTGAAGTTTGTTGCTGCAGACAAGGAGAAGATGGAAGTGGAAACCACATCTGCGCAAAAAATTGTTGAAGCAAAACCACTTCGGAAACAGTCAACACAAGCACAAGTTGAAAAAACAGTTTCAGAAAAAACCAAAGCTGTGGAAAAGAAACATTTAGAAATTTCTCAACTAACCTGTTTGTACCTTGAAGACCAGGTGGATTCTCAATTATTGTTCAAAGTTCAGATGAAAGATTTGAAGAGCATCGAGTTTGCACCAAGTTTTGAAAGCGCATTGCCGCTTCTTAAAACGAAAAAGTTTGATTTCATTGTGATGGATATTAATCTGCAAGGCGAGTATAACGGTCTAGACGCTCTGCGTATTATTCAAAAAATGCCGGGCTATAAAGACGTTCCAATCATTGCTTCAACTGCGTATCTACAGCCCGGAGCGCGCGATAGTTTTATTGCTGCAGGGTTTACAGAGTTTGTTTCCAAACCTTTGTTGAGAGATAAACTGATCGAAGTTATCAAAACCCTTTTTGCTTAGTTAGTTTGCCAACATATTTCATTAATTGTGATTTTAAATCCTGATAAAAATTTTGTACAATTGTACATAATTTAGAGGATATTTATGAGTTTGATTGTTGATACATCCGTTATCATTTCTGTTATAACTAATGAAAAGAGCAAAACTAAGTTAATAAAGGCAGCAGAAGGTGAAGATTTAATTGCACCTTCTTCACTTCATTGGGAAATTGGAAATGCTTTCTCGGCGATGTTTAAAAGAAAAAAGATAGAAATTGATTCCGCAAAAGAAGCAATAGAATATTATAAAATGATTCCATTGAGATTGGTTGAAGTTGATATTTATAAATCATTAGAACTCTCTCATCAATATAACATTTATGCATATGATGCATATTTCCTTGAATGTGCAAGGGATTATAACTTGCCATTATTAACTGTGGATAATCATTTATTGGAATTAGCTAAGCAAATGAATATTAATGTAATTGAGGTATGATATGAACACATACACATATAGTGAAGCAAGACAGAAATTAGCTGCTCTATTAAACAAAGCTAAAAAAGAAGGGAAAGTATTAATAAAAAGAAAAGATGGGGCTGTATTTGAATTAAAATCAATATCAGAAAAAAAGTCTCCACTTGATGTTAAAGGAATCAAAGCGAAATTAAAAAGAGAAGAAATACTCGAAATACTACGAGAGGTTAGAAGTAGATAAATAATTAGGCAAAGAAGCAACCTAACAAGCGGCTGCTGGCTGCTTCTTTCGCATTTGGCTTTTTTGCTGTTTTATAGTTTGTAACTCTGTTTAAAGTTTCTCGTTCAAAGTGATTCAAATAAAAAAGTTTTTAGTAATTGTCAACTTTGGTTTTTCATTGCTGCGTTGTTGTTCTGGCATACCACTATGTGGGCAGCAGCTTAGCCCCAACGTCGTTCATTTTCCATTCCCATCACTCCACTTTTATTTTTAGTTATGACACTTAATTCGCCAATAATACAGCTAATCAAAAATGGGCGATTTGTATTTTACACAAATGCAGTAGAGAAAATTTCCTTTCTCATTTTTTTCGTTCTCGCTGCACGCACTTCCT
>JBFLWC010000186.1:0-2666 GCA_040758415.1 Bacteroidota bacterium
TGACGAAAAATTTTTAGAGAGAGTTTAAAATGCGCAGCGCATTTGCTTTTATAATTGTTTTGTTTTTCAGTATCAGCTTGAATGCGCAAGTAAATCAAAACCCGGATAATCGTTTTCGGCTTGCGCAGAGCTACGAGCAAGCCGGACAATTAGAAAAAGCTGAAGCAATTTACCGCGAACTTGCAGATTCACAACAGTGGAATAATCTCTATTTCGAATCGCTTAACAAAGTTCTCGTATCACAAAAAAAATACAAAGAATCAATCGAGCTGATTAACAGTAAAATTAAGGGCACACCCAACGATTACAACTTTTATGGATTACTCGGCACAACTTATTATATAATGGATCAACCGCAGGAAGCATATAGTGCCTGGGAAAAAGGGATTGCAATTAATCCTGCATCATTTGTGAGTTATAGAGTAATTGCAAACTATGCAATCGAGAACCGTGCATTCGAGAAAGCAATTGATTTTCTCAAGCGGGGCAAACAGTTATCAACCGATCATGCAATATTCTCAATTGATCTTGCAAATATTTACGCAGCCACTATGAAATTTAAAGAAGCAGCTGTTGAGTTTTGTAGTTTGATTACACAGAGCCCCGAACAAGTACAAACAGCAAAATCACGAATAACAAGTTATTTGAGCAGACCCGGCGCAGTTGAAGAAACAATTGAAGCCGTGAAGGATTTTATCGTGTTAAAACCGCAGGCAGAGCTTTTCGATCTGCTCACATTTATCTATCAATCCAGCGGCAGATATAAAGAAGCTTTTCAAAACGTAATTGAAACAGAAAAAAAATTCCCCGGCAAAGATGGAGCTGTTAGCGGAACGAACATTTTCGTTTTTGCGCAGGAAGCATACCGCAGCAGGCAATACGAATGGGCTGCGGAAGCTTATAACTTTATCGTGAAGAAATTTCCGAACTCGCCGTACATTTCTGTTGCAAAAATTGGCTACGCGCGAACACTCGAGGCATCTCTAGATCAAAAATTTCTTGAACAAAACGAATCGTGGAAACCATTTGCAAAACCGATTCTTCTTTTTACCGATGAATACAAAAAAATTATTGATGCTTATAATGAATATGGAAAAGGAGATCCGGTAAATGCAGTTAATATTGAAGCACTTTTTAGAATAGCAGAGATTTACAGAAATAGAATCTTTGATTTTCAAAAAGCGGATAGTCTTTACAATCTACTCTCGCAGTTTTCACCTATGACAAATTATGGTATTCAATCGAAGATTGCGCGCGGTAAAATTGCTATTACAAATAATGATTTAGAACAAGCAAAAAAGTTTTTAGAGCAGGCATTAGCTTCTATGCGGATCGAACCAAATGATTTATCTGAAATCAATTTTTATCTGGCACGTATCGAATTTTGGAATGGGAATTTTGGCAGCTCAATAAAACTTTTCAAAGAAGCAGCAAAAAATCTTTCAACCGATTTCGCCAACGATGCTCTCGAACTTTCAGCTGTAATCAACGCTGCAAAAAAAGATTCATCAAACCTTCTTCTCTATGCTCGTGCTGATTTACTTGCGGTACAAAATAAATATAAACAAGCTGCTTCCGAGTTTAAAATTCTAAGCGGTAACCCTTCTCTTTTTGTTCTGAACGACTTCTCAAAAATCAAATTTGCAGAGATGTTGATTGCAGAAAACGATTTGCCGGCTGCCGTTGAAATTCTTGAGGAGATAAGTGAAAATAAAAAAAACGAAATCTTTGTTGAAAAATCTATCTTTCTTCTTGCTCAATGCTTTCAGTACGGTATAAAAGATTTTCAAAAAGCTATTCAAATCTACAGGAAATTACTTGAAAATTTCCCAAACTCACTCTATTTTGACCGTGCGCGTGAAGCGTTACAAAATCTTCAAACAAAAAATGGATTAAAATGAGCGACCCCCGAGAACCACGCACAGTAAAATGTTCCTTCTGCGGAAGAGACGGCAGCGAAGTTACATCTATGGTTGCAGGACCGGATGTTTACATTTGCGATATATGCATCAAAACCAGCGTAGACATTTTAAAGAACAATATTACTTCATTCCCCAAAAAAGAAACTTATCATTCAACATTAACTCCGGATCTAATAAAGAAAAGTTTGGATGAGTATGTAATTGATCAAAACCTGGCAAAGAAAATTTTAGCCGTAGCGGTTTACAATCATTACAAAAGAATCAATGCGTCAACCTCTCTTTTTGAATTGGACGAAGTTGAAATTGAGAAGAGCAACATACTTTTAATTGGACAAACCGGCGTTGGAAAAACACTGCTTGCACAAACACTTGCAAGAATTCTTGATGTTCCCTTTGCAATTGCAGATGCTACAACTTTAACAGAAGCCGGTTACGTTGGCGATGATGTTGAAACTGTTCTTGTGCGGCTGCTTCAGGCGGCAGATTATAACCTTGAGAAAGCGCAGAAGGGAATTGTTTACATTGACGAAATTGATAAGATTGCACGCAAAAGTGAAAGCACTTCAATTACACGCGATGTTTCCGGTGAAGGCGTCCAGCAAGCTCTTCTTAAAATTTTAGAAGGAACCGTTGCCGGTGTTCCACCCCGCGGCGGAAGAAAACATCCCGAACAGAGTTTAATAAACATCAACACAAAAAATATTTTATTCGTTTGCGGCGGCGCATTCGATGGAATTGAATCTA
>JBFLWC010000187.1:0-2635 GCA_040758415.1 Bacteroidota bacterium
CCTCTGGGCAGATTAATTTTTAATATCGAGACAAATCTGGAACTTACCCGCTTTTTTTTGATAAGTCTTTTTGTTGGAATAATTGTTAGTCTAAGTATTACGTTTATAATTGTGCAAGTCATCTCCGTTCCGCTTAACAAGTTGAAGACAAAGGTTATTGATATTGAAAAAGGCAATTACGGCACGCAGATAAATTATTCATCCAATGATGAGATAGGCGCACTTTCGTCTGCATTCAATATTATGTCTAAAACGCTCAAAAAAAATGCAGTAGAATTGCAGGTGAAGGAAAATAGGATTTCACTTTTATTAAATGCTTTTGAAAAAGCCGCAGCTGCAATTGCCATTGTTGATAAAGAGTTTATTGTTATCGAATCAAATAAGCAGTTCCGTGAATTTGTTCATAGAGAACGCAGTGAGGTATTGGGTCAATCTATAAAGGAGCTGCAATTTTCTGACGAAGAAAAATTTTTTGTAAATGTTGTTTCTACTCTAAATTCCGGAGATAATTTTAACGGAGAGTATGAATGCAAAATTTCTTCGGGGGGCAAAAAATATTTGTTGATCTCTGTTACACCAGTAAGTTTACCAAATAAAGAGTTTTCCGGTTATCTTTTTGTTGAACTGGATATCACTCATCGAAAATATTTGGAACAACAACTTGTGCATTCTGAAAAACTTGCCGCTTTGGGGAAAATGTCGGCGGTACTTGCCCACGAGATAAAAACTCCGCTCACTTCGATAAAGTTAAACACAGATATGTTGAGCGAGTCGTTGAAATTGGATGAAGAAGGTCGGCTTGCATTCAATATAATTTCAAAAGAAATTATTAGAATGAACAATCTTGTGAAGGAAGTGTTGCAATTCTCGCGGCAGATAGAGTTGAATTATTCACTCGTAGGTATGAAAGAATTGATAGAAAGTATCTTCCTGGGATGCAGAAACAAATTGGAACAGAAAGGGATAACATTTAAGAACAACGTTGAACCATTGGAGGTGAAAATTGATGCTGAAAAAATTAAACAGGTGTTGTTAAATTTAATTGATAATTCTATCGAGTCTATAGAATCAGCCGGCACAATAGAAATTTATTCAAAAAGAAAAAGTGAAAACAACACAATATCAATTTTTGTTTGTGATACAGGAAACGGAATTTCAGAAGGTCAAAAGATTTTTGAACCGTTTTACACTACTAAGGCATCGGGTACAGGTTTGGGCTTATCAATATCTCAAAAGATTATCGAACAACACAAAGGCGATTTGCGTCTCATCTCGTCAAAAAGAGGAGAAACTATTTTTGAAATTGTTCTGCCTGTATAAAAAAGTAATCTAAGTTGAGCTATGGAAAAAATTTTAGTAATAGACGATGATGATTCAATAAGACAGACGTTGACCCATCTTTTAATGCGTCTTAATTATAAAGTCTTATCGGCATCCAATGGCAAAACGGGTATTGAAATTGCCAAACAAGAACAGCCCGATTTAATAATTTCTGATATTCGCATGCCCAGGTTAAGCGGACTCGAGGTTCTTGAAGAAGTGAAGAATTTAGATCCTCGAATTAGGGTAATACTGATTACTGCTCACGATGATATGGCAACAACAATTCAAGCGATGCAAAAAGGAGCTTATGATTTTATTGAAAAGCCAATTGAAATTGAACGACTGAAAGTTTCCATAAAACGAGCACTCGAGAATAAAAAACTTAGCGAAAAAATTGAAACAATAGTTTCGGACAATGTTACTTCTTATCAAATTGAAAATACTATTATAGGTAAGTCCAGAACAATGCGCGATGTTTATAAAAAGATTGGGCAAGTCTCGGCAAATAGAGTAACAGTTTTAATTCAGGGTGAAAGCGGAACAGGAAAAGAATTAGTTGCTAAATCAATACATTATAGTGGAATTACAAAAGAGCATCCGTTTGTAGCTGTCAACTGTACAGCTATTACAGAATCTTTACTCGAAAGTGAATTATTCGGACACGAAAAAGGTGCATTTACAGGTTCAGTCAAAGATAAAAAAGGGAAATTTGAGTTAGCCGGCGAAGGCACAATTTTCTTAGATGAAATTTCGGAAATGTCGCCTAACCTGCAGGTAAAACTTTTGAGAGTTTTGCAGGAAAGAGAGTTTGAAAGAGTCGGCGGCGAAATTGTATTCCCTATGAAAGCTAGAATTATTACAGCAACGAATAAAGACTTAACTCAATTAGTACAGCAGGGCAAGTTCAGAGAAGATTTATATTTCAGATTAAAAGTGGTAAGCATAGAACTTCCTCCTCTGCGTGAAAGAAAGGAAGATATTCCACTTTTGGTCACTCACTTCTTAAACAAAATAAATGTTGACCTGCATAAAAAGGTTAATAAAGTACCGGAAGAAGTGATGGAGTATCTGAAAAGTTATGACTGGGTAGGCAACGTTCGAGAATTGGAGAACACTTTAATGCAAGCTGTAGTTTTAACGAATGGGGATGTTCTGCTGCAAGAAAATATTTTAATCAGAAGCGCAGATAAATCTGCCGATGCTAAAAAACCTGAACAAATGAGTCTAGCTGAACTTGAAAAAAATCATATTAAATATATACTCGATTCTACGAATTGGAATAAACAAAAATCTGCAGCGGTACTTGGCATTT
>JBFLWC010000188.1:0-6278 GCA_040758415.1 Bacteroidota bacterium
TTTGATTTATACAAAAAATAAATAGGAGATTAAAATGAAGGACGACATTAAAGAGTTTGAAAAACAATATGACAACGAAGATAAAGTTGAACAAGGCAGCCAATATGTTGAGGAAAATCTTTGGAAAAAAGTTGAGCGTGTTGGAAGTAAAATTAGATTTGCAAAAGAGGTTAAAGCGCTCTACCGCTACATGCGCGACAAATATGTTCCTTGGTACCGCAAATCAATAGTTATTGGTGCGCTGATCTATTTCATCAGTCCCATTGATGCTGTTCCGGATATTGCACCGTTAGTCGGTTATCTTGATGATCTGGGTGTGATTATGGCTGTGATTAAATTTATGGGAAGCGAACTGATTCCGTATTATGAGAAGAAAGAAGCAATATGAACTTCTCAATCACAAAAACCGACATTATTTTTCGCGGGAAAGTTTTCGATGTAAAGGTAGATGAAATAGAGTACAACGGAAGCAGCAACAAAGGAATACGCGAAGTTGCCGTTCATCCCGGCGGAGCGGTAGTTGTTCCGCTCAAAGGAAACGGCAAAATTGTGATGATTACACAATACCGTTATCCGCACAATCAAGTTTTGCTTGAGCTTCCAGCAGGCAAACTTGATAAAGGCGAAGACCCACTCCAATGCGCAAGACGAGAACTGACGGAAGAGACCGGTTACTCGTCAAATAAATTTTCTAAACTCGGAAAAATTTATACTTCACCGGGTTTTTGTTCTGAGACGCTTCATATTTTTCTAGCTCAGGGTTTAACACCCGGCAATCATGCCCGCGAAGAAGGTGAAGAAGGGATGGAAATAGTTGAATTAACTCTTGATGAGATTGAAGAGAAAATCCGTAACGGAGAAGTTGTTGATGCAAAAACAATCAGTGCAGTTTTTATGTATAAACTATATTCTTGATACTGGATACTTGATACTGGATACTTGATACTGGATGCTTGATACTGGATGCTTGATACTGGATGCTGGATAAATAAAAGTAGGAAAGGGCATGAGTTATAAAAATTTAGAGATTTGGAAATTGGCTCGTGATGTTGTTAATGAGATTCATCAAATGAGTCTTGATGAGTTGCCGAAATTTGAAATGTATGAAGTTGGAAGCCAGATAAGAAGATCGAGTAAATCGGTCAAATCAAATATTGTTGAGGGATACGGAAGAAGATATTATAAACAAGAATTTATACATCATTTAATTATTTCACTTGCTTCGAACGATGAAACAATTGATCATCTCGAAACGCTCTACGAGACTGAATCGTTAACAAAAGAGATGATTTATAATAGTTTACACGACAAACTGGAATTACTCGGAAAGAAGTTAAATTCTTTTATCAAGTCCGTTCATGAAGAACACGAAAGTCCCCGATAGTTTTCTATCCGCTATCAAGCATCATCAAGTATCCAGAATCCAGTATCCAGCATCCAGTATCCTCACTCGTTAGTCAGTTCTTCAAGCTCAACTTTGTGAAGGTGTGTAATTTTTTTACCGAGAAATTTTTCAGCAATCTCACGGAACTTCGCAGGCACATCGCTAACATAAAATTCTTTTTGACCGATTTGATTTGAAGTGTTTCTCAACCCGCGTGCATTCAAATACTCTTCAACAATACGTGCGGCGGGTGTTCCGGAATCAATAAGTGTTACATTTTTTCCAACTACTTTTTGAATAATATCGGCAAGGATTGGATAATGTGTGCATCCCAGGATCAAGCTGTCAATCTTTTTTTCTCTCAGCGGGCTCAAATATTCTTTTGCAATAAGTTCGGTTGCTTTATGATCTAACCATCCCTCTTCTGCCAACGGTACAAACAAAGGACAAGGTTGTTCGAAAACTTTTGTCTTTGGATTTAATTTTTTCAACTCAAGCGCATAAGCTTTGTTATTTATAGTTGCTCTCGTTCCTATAACTCCAACAATTCCATTTTTAGATTCTTGAAGAGCCATCTTTGCACCGGGTTCAATCATACCAATAACCGGAATAGTTAAAAATCTTTTTAACTCTTTCAGTGCAACTGAAGAGGCAGTATTACAAGCAACCACAAGAAGTTTTATATTTTTTCTCAACAAAAAATTTGCAGCTTGAAGCGAATACTCAATTACAGTTTCGTTTGATTTTGAGCCGTAAGGAACGCGTGCTGTATCGCCGAAATAAACAATATTTTCGTTCGGTAATAAACTTGAGACAGACTTAACAACGGTTAAGCCGCCTATACCTGAATCAAAAAAACCGATGGGATTTGTTCTGTTCATGAAATTCATTTTTTGCCTATAACATCTCTTCTATAGTTTCAGTTAATTCGTGAGTGATAAGCTCGTAAATATCGGGCATTATTTTTTTTCTGCTGCGGTCTAAGATGTAGAACGAGTCTACAACATCATCTGCATTTGTAGATATTTTCGCAAAGTAAATTGAAAGCCCAAGCTCGTTCATTTTTTTTGTTATCTGATAAAGCAGCCCAAGACGATCCGGAGAAAAAATATCTATGATTGTATATTTATCGTGTTTTTCAAAAACTATTTTGATTTTTCCTTTTCGTTTGAACAGCTTGTTTTCAATCCGCCACCATTTTGATTTTATTTTTACGAATTCTTTTGTGATTTGTAGTTCGTTTTCAACAGCAAGATAAAGATCGTTTTTAATTTTTGAATAACGTACTTCATCAACTACACCGCCAGTTCTAAAATCAGAAACGCTAAAGCTGTCAATTACAATTCCATCTTTACGTGTGAAAATTTTTGCATCGTGAATGTTGAGATCGTTAATAGAAAGTGCACCGCACATTCGTGAAAGCAGAGCTTCGGAATCGCGTGTAATAACAGTTACAACAGTAAATGTTCCTTCTTCCTTAAAAAAAACGGAAACGGGCGAACCTTTCTCAATTTCTTCAATGTGTTGATTTATTTCCTCTGCAGAAAAATGGTGCAGGTAGCTCAAATCATTTATTGATTCAATATGGTCTTTAAATAAATCTTCCGAATAAATTTCCGAGCCGCTGATAATTTCTTTCAGGTCGTAAGTGAGCAGCTCTTGCGCGCTGATTCGATCATCGAGCATTGTTTTTGTTTTGCGGTATAACTCATTCAGCAAATCACTTTTCCATTGCGTCCACACTACTTGAGAGACGGCGGAAAGATCCGCATAAGTTAAAAGATAGAGCAGATCGAGCCATTCGGAATTTGGGAACAGAAGAGCAAAATTATTTAGAGTGGAAGGATCGTTGAGGTTGCGGCGGAATGCAACCTGTTCCATAGTTAAATGATGCTGGACAAGAAACTGAACAGTTTCAATCGCTTCAAAACCATAGCCGAGCCGCTCCATAATTGAATTTGCAATTTCTGCGCCGATTATCTCGTGCCCAGAAATGCTAATCGGTTTTGCAATATCGTGAAAAAGAACAGCAAGAAATAGAATGTCTTTATTGTGCATGGCTTGAAAAAGTTTTCCTAGAATCGAAGTCTCGTGGAAAAGTTTTTCGAGATTGTTGAGAGCGATAAGAGTGTGTTCATCTGCGGTGTAGCAATGATAAACGCCGGGCTGAAAAAAACCGACCATTTCTTTGAACTCGGGAAGGAACGCACCGAGTACACCGAGTTCATTCATCACTGCCAGAGTTTTTCCAACATTCCTTGGCAGTCTTAAAATTTCCCGGAAGAAAACAGATGACTGCGGTTCGAATGTTTGTGTCTCCTCATGATCTATTACTGCTTCTATAATTTTAGAGCGTAAATTTTCATCAAAGCGGGCGTCGTGAAATCCGCGGTAATAAAATGCGCGCAGTATTGTTGAGAGAGAAAGTTTTGCATTACTTGTCTTAGAAATTATCTCTCCTTTGAGTGAGAAATCATCGTCAAGTTGAATTGAAAAATAATCGCTGATTGGCGGTGTCAATTCATCGTAGAAGCGTTTCATCATTGTGCGAGCAAAACTTTTTATTACGTTTGCCGCCTCAAAATATCTTCGCATGTATGTGTGCCATCCATTAGCCGAGTATCCCAGGGCGTTCGCAATTTTTTCCTGGTAAGTAAATTCAAGCCTGTCGTTTTTGTGCCCGCTTATTAGATGAAGATGATTACGTGCGTTGAGTACAAGGCGGTAACTTTCCTGCAATCGGGCAGCAGCGCGCGGAATTAAGATTTCGTCTTTCTTTATTATGCTTAAAAAATGCTGCGTCTGTGTAATTTCCTCCTGAGAAGTAAGCATCAAATTATTTTTTAATGTATAAATCCATTCAACTACTTGAAGGTCGCGCAGACCGCCGGCTGTATATTTTACGTTCGGCTCAAGTACTTTTGCTGAGTCGCCGTATTTGTCGTAACGCAGTTTCGTATCTTCAAAAAATTCAAGTATGAGTTTGTGTTTGTAATCTTCTGTAATTGAATCGAAAACTTTTTTATTCCATTTGTTATAAAGTTTTTCGCTGCCAAGAATGCAGCGGGTTTCAAAATATTGTGTGAAAGCGTGTAAATCTTCATCAAGAAATTTTTTGATGTCAGAAAACTCTCTCACTGTGTGCGATATTTCAATCCCGGCATCCCAAAGCATTGTAACACAATCTTGAATTATTTGTTCATTCCCGTCAACTTTTTCAAAGATGAACATTAAATCAATATCTGAAAACGGAGAAAGTTCGCGGCGGCTAAAACTTCCGACCGATGCTATTGCGCAGTTCAGTTTTATTCCTTTTAAGATTTTCAGAATGTATTCTTCAACAAGAAGACTCCACTTAACGCAGAACTTGAATGGGTCTTTTAGAAGTTCTGCGTTGTTGAAGATGCTGCTGCTGTCTTCTAAGAATTTTTCTTTTAGTTTCAGTTGATCCATAACTAAATTATATCTTTTGAAATCTTGCCTGAAAGAATCTCAGATACTTTGGTTCGTAGATCATCTTCAATCCTTTAATCTTCTTTCGATCTTCATAAACCTGCGCAACAGATTCAACCGTTACATCAATATGCGCCTGGGTGTAAACGCGTCTTGGAAAAGTTAAACGAACCAATTCGAGTTTTGGATAACGATGCTTCCCGGTTTTAGAGTCGCGTCCGGAAGAAACTATTCCGCGTTCCATTCCGCGCACCCCGCTGTCAATATAAATTTCTGATGCAAGCGTTTGAGCAGGAAATAAATCTTGTTTTAAATGAGGCAAAAATCTTTTTGCATCTAGAAATATTGCATGTCCACCGAAAGGATAAACAAGAGGAACGCCATACTTTTCAAGCTGTTTGCCGCAGTATTCAACTTGTCCGATGCGAGCTTGAATGTTATCGAACAAAACCATCTCTTCAATGCCGCGTGCCATCGCTTCCATATCACGTCCGGCAAGTCCGCCGTATGTGTGAAGTCCTTCATAAACAACAACCATATTGCGTGCTTCTTCGTAAACTTTTTTATTACGTGTAGCCAGAAATCCGCCGATGTTCACCATCAAATCTTTTTTTGCACTCACCCATAAACCGTCAAAATAGGAACACATTTCTTTTAAGATCTGTGCGATTGTTTTATCCCCGTAACCTTTCTCTCTCATCTTAATAAAATATGCGTTCTCTGTTGCGCGTGTTGCATCGAACCAAAGTTTTACTTTATACTTTTTAGTGAGATTATAAATTTCTTTCAAGTTTGCCATCGAGAAGGGCTGACCGCCAGCCATATTAACCGGTCCGGCCATGCTTACGTACGGAATTTTTTTTGCGCCTACTTTCTTGATAAGGTCTTCAAGTTTTTGCGGATCTATGTTGCCTTTAAACGGATGAATGTTTTGCGGGTCGTGTGCTTCATCAATAATCACATCAATAAAAGTAGCGCCGGCAAGTTCCTGATGCAGGCGCGTTGTTGTGAAATACATATTACCCGGGACAAAATCGCCGGGCTTAATCATAATTTTTGAAATCATATGTTCGGCAGCCCGTCCTTGATGTGTAGGAACAAAGTAAGGCATGCCGTAATATTTTTTTACATTATTCCACAAGTAGTAAAAATTTTGGCTGCCGGCGTAAGCTTCGTCACCCAGCATCATGCCTGCCCATTGATAGTCACTCATTGCATTTGTTCCGCTATCGGTAAGAAGATCAATGTAAACATCTTTACTTTTAAGTAGAAAGGTATTGTATCCGGCTTCTTTGGCAGCTTTCTCACGGTATTCTTTTGTTGTCATTTTGATCGGCTCAACCATTTTTATTTTGAACGGTTCAGCCCAACTGCGTTTGATATTTTTCTTTGCCATAAAATCTCCTGCCTATCCCCAACCCTTCCCGAAGGGAAGGGCTTT
>JBFLWC010000189.1:0-2759 GCA_040758415.1 Bacteroidota bacterium
AATTCTGAGACGGTCTATCGAAACTTCTCTCGCGACTTGTTTCTACTCTTTTTTCAAACTCATAAGGTCTTTCACTTCTGCTTGGCCGCTCATAAACAGGTTGTCTGCCTTGAGATGGTTCTCTATTGGTCCTTTCCCACGCTCTGTAATCCAACCTATCGCGTGCTCTGCTTTCGGGTCTTTCATTTTCAATTCTGATTCGCTCGCGCTCGCTTTCTCTTCTGAATTGATCTCGTTCTCGTTCAATATCCCGATTTACATCATCACGTAATCGTCCATTATCTCTTATTGCAGCATCGCGCTCTGCCCTGCTATCCCGATTTCTTCCAGTAGTTCTATCGTTAAAATCTCTCTCTCCACCACGAGTAAACGGAGTTCCGATTCTATCCCTTTCGATAGTTGAACTATTTTCTCCTCGTTTGAAATCGTATCTATCAACTGTTCTGCCGTTATTTACTTCTCTTTCTGAAGGTCTATAAACGTAAACTCTGTCGCTTCTATCTCTGCGGACGCGATTAAAATCGTTGTAATTATCTACTGATGCAATTTCTCTTTCTGCAATTCTATAACCAGCTTTCCGTTCTATAAATGACTTATCAACCCCACCGTTGATAATTCTATCACGATCAGAATAATAATTTGTTCTGTATTTTGTATGCCCAAAAATTCTTTCAGCACCACTTCCATCAAGTATGTAATAATTTAGTCTATGATCATAGAAACGATTGTAGGGGACAAAATTCCAATAGTTGTAACTTGAGTGCCATCCGATCGAGAAATGAATTCCTAAATTAAAACTAAAAGATGCGTAAGGTGGAAGCGGAGCCCAACCTATGTAATCACTCCCGTAACGCCATTCAACCCATGAAGGTCCCCATTCGTAGCCTGGAATCCAAATCCAGCCATAATAATTATCATAGTACCATCGTCCATAATGATAAGTTGCCCATCCAAACGGTTCGTAAGAATCCCAATACCAGCCGTGTGAAGTCCAACTCCAGCGCCCATCTGAGTAAGGACGCCAGCGGTTATGAATTCCGTGCGGACGCCATACTACTAAGTCATTGTCAATTTGAATCCATTCTCCATAAGGACGCAGTGAAGAATAGAAGAAGTTGAACGAAATTCCTGCATGAGGTCTTGCTTGTAATTCTAAGCTGATAAATATCAAGAGAGCTGTTGCTAATAAAATTTTCTTTTTCACGGCATACCTCTGTTTATTGCAGTTTTAGGCAAAACAAGTAATGTGCCATTAAAATAAAAGCCCATCCCAACTCTTCCCACATAGTGGCAATGCCAAAGGGAAGGGCTTTTTTTAAAAAAATATAGATAAAAATCAGTCTAATGAATTTCGCTTGAAGAAGAATTGTTTAGTGAAAGAGACATTCATTTTATTTTTTAATACAAAACAGATGATCCTAAGTTCTAAGAAGTTTATTAGCTTGGCATTTGCTTCTTTTCATCCCAGGAAACGAACAGAAAATGTAGTTCCTTTTCCTTTACTACTCTTAACAAAAATTTCTGCATTGTTAATTTCACAATACTTTTTCACTAAAGCCAAACCGAGTCCGTTTCCTTCATAGCTTCTGGAATAACCCGTTTCCTCTTGAGAGAATGGAAGAAATAAATTCGACATGTAGTGTTCAGAGATGCCAATTCCTGTATCTGAAACATTAACAATTAATTTCTCATTTTCATCTCGTTGAACAGATACATCAATGTTTCCTCTTTGTGTGTATTTAATTGCATTATCAATTAGGTTAGCAAAAATTTGAGTAACACTATATTGGTCCGCAACAATTTGAGCATTCTCTGTGCTCGAGTTGATTTTCATATTTATTTTTTTTCTCTCGGCTAAATACCTGTATTCCTTTTCTAAAACAAGAAGCACATTTTTGAGAAGGTCAATTTTTTGCGGGCGGTATTCGTATGAACCGGTTTGAATCTCCGACATATTCAGAACCATATCAACTGTGCGGATAATTCTTTTACCTGATGTTTCAATAGCGTTGAAACTATCTGCAGTCTCTGGATCAATTTTATCACCAAATTTTTCACGTAATATTTCGGAAAAACTTAACAGCACATACAAAGGGGATCTAATTTCGTGCGAAATCTGTGCAAGGAATTCCGATTTAAGTCGGTCGGCTTTTTCGGCTTCATGTTTTGCCTTAACCAATTCATCTAAAACTTTTTTCTTTTCCGTGATGTCTTCCTTCACTGCAACATAATTTGTTATCTCGCCCTTCAAATTCTTTATTGGAGAGATTGAAGCGGATTCCCAAAAAAGTTCGCCATTCTTTTTGCGGTTATGAAATTCTCCGCGCCATTCTTTTCCCGATGTTATTGTTTCCCAAAGCTCTTTATATTCTTCCTGGCTTTTTTCTCCGGATTTCAGAATACGCGGATTTTTGCCTTTTACTTCCTCAAAAGTATAGCCGGTTATCTCTGTGAATTTTGGATTAACATATTCTATTACACCATTCGTATCTGTAATTATTACAACTGATGCGCTCTGCTCCAGTGCGCGTGATAATTTGCGTAGTTGATCTACAGCTAATTTCCTGCCGGAGATGTCTTCGTATATTCCATAAATACCTATTAATTGTTCGTCCGATTTTATTGGAATGCCCTGTATCCGTACGTGAACCAACCTGCCGTCTTTTCTTTTTCTTATACTTTCCTTCTCACAAACTTTTCCTTTGAAGGTCTCGTTGGAAATATAATTCCCCTCACTCTTCAAATTATCAGGCACAATC